>NZ_CEWCAA010000006.1:0-70712 GCF_982429025.1 Enorma sp. | reverse complement strand
CCGCCGTACATGTCGGACCCCATGCCGGAACCGAAGGTGCCACGCCGGTCGCCGCGCTTCTCCCAACCGGTGCCCTCGAACCCGGATGAGCCCACGCCGGAGAACTCGATATCCGCCGCGGGAATCTCGCCCACAAAGCGGCTGCGCGGATTGGCCTGCGTGGAACCGTAGGTGCGGCGCGTGGCGGCGTACGTGAGGAACAAGCGCTTGCGAGCGCGCGTGATGGCCACGTAGGCCAAGCGGCGCTCCTCCTCAAGCTTTGCGGGGTCGTCGGTGAAACCGGCCACGTGCGGGAAGATGCCCTCTTCCAAACCGGCCACGAAGACCGCGGGAAACTCCAAGCCCTTTGCCGAATGCACGGTCATCATGGTGATGGCGCGCGTTTCACCCGCGAGCGCGTCGAGGTCGCTGCGGAGCGCAAGCCACTCGAGCAGCGCCGGGAGCGCCTTGCAGGCAAGGGCTCCATAGGTGCGGTCGATCTCATCGGCCGTCTGGGCCGCGGCGGCCGCAACGGGCGCAGGCGTCTGCGGAGCGGCAACCTCCTCTGCCCCTACGGTCAGCCCAGCCGCACGGAGCTCCTCAAGGCTCTCGAGCGTACCCTCGATATCGTCGTGACTCTCCTCGAACTCGGCCGCTACGCCCAGGAATTCCTGGATGTTCTCCACACGGCCTTCAGCCTCGGGCGTCCCCTCTGCACGAAGCGCCTGCATAAGGCCGCTCTGCTCCACAATGGCCTCGACCACGCGCTGCAGCTCACCGTCCATGCGGCGCCCCTCGCGCACAATCGCCACGAAGTCACCGAGCGCCGCACGCACCTTCGCGGAAAAGCGCCCGGTCTCGGCGGTCGCGATCTCGCATGCCTGGAAGAAGCTGCATCGGTTCTCCCGCGCGAGCTCCTCGATCTTGGCAATTGAGGTCGACCCTATGCCGCGGCGCGGCGTGTTAATCACGCGCTTGACGCTCATCTCGTCGGCAGGGTTCACAATCATCTTGAGATACGCCATGACATCGCGGATTTCCGCTCGGTCGAAGAAGCGCGTGCCGCCCACGATCTTGTACGGCACGCCGGCGCGCAGGAACATATCTTCGAGGATACGCGACTGCGCGTTGGTGCGGTAGAACACGGCGATGTCGTCGTAGCTCATGCCAGCCGCGCGGAGCTTCTCGATCTCGCTTGCGATCCAACGGCCCTCGTCGCGCTCGTCGCTCGCCTGGTAGGCCTGGATCTTCTCGCCATCTCCCGCCGCCGTGAACAGGCGCTTCTCCTTGCGCTGGCTGTTGTGGCGCACCACTGCGTTGGCCGCGGAGAGAATGTGCCCCGTGGAGCGGTAATTCTGCTCGAGTTTGACCACGTGCGCCGCAGGGAAATCTTGCTCGAAGTCGAGGATGTTTGAGATGTCCGCGCCGCGCCAGGAGTAGATGGACTGGTCGTCGTCGCCCACGACCATAAGATTCTGGTAGCGGCCAGCCAAGAGATTCGCGATCTCGTACTGCACGTGGTTCGTGTCCTGGTATTCGTCCACGCTGATGTAGCGGAAGCGCTCTTGGTACTTCTCGAGCACCTCCGGGCGCGTGCGCAAAAGCTCGAGCGCGCGCACGAGGAGGTCATCGAAATCCATGGCGTTTGCCGCGCGCAGGCGCCGCTCAAGCTCGAGGTAAACCTGCGCGGCCTTCTGCTCGGGCGGGGTCGATGCGCGCCGGCTGAACTCATCGGGATCGACCATGGCGTTCTTCGCGGCGCTGATCTTCGAGCGGATCATATTGAGCGGATACTGCTTCTGCTCGATGCCGAGTGCCTGCATGATATCGCGCACCATGCGACGCGAGTCGTCGTCATCGTAGATGGTGAATTGCCCCGTATAGCCGAGCAGATCGGCGTCCTCGCGGAGCATGCGCACGCACATGGCGTGGAAGGTGCACACCCACATGCCGCGCGTGCCGTCGGGCAGGAGCGCCCCCAAGCGCTCGCGCATCTCGGCCGCTGCCTTGTTGGTGAAGGTGATGGCGAGGATGCGCCAAGGAGCTATGCCAAGGTCTGCCACGAGGTGTGCGATACGGTATGTGAGCACGCGCGTCTTGCCCGAGCCGGCACCAGCGAGTACGAGCAGCGGCCCCTCGGTAGTAAGGACCGCCTCCTTCTGGGCGGGGTTGAGCGAGTCGATGTCTACCGCGTAGGGCATGCGTTCCTCCGGCGTGTCGGCGATGATGCACGGGCGGCGGCTGAGGCCGAAGCGATGGCAAATACCGAAATGGCAGCTACAGCCAAAGCGACAACCGAAGTCGCGCCCGCTCTGAAGCCAACATAGTATACCTGCCCGCCCGGACACGACGCGCCACCGCAAAACGCCCACTCGATATCACGCCGATTTGTCCTGCGCCCCAAACCCAAGCAGATATGCCTCCAACTCACGTACGGGGAAGCGATCCGCTCGATTGGCCGGGCCAAGCCGACCCAATTTCACCTTTTGGGCACTTTAAGCGCGACCTCGTCAGTAAAGGACGTTCTAGGCTGACAAAACCCCAGTTCACGCATGGCGCGAACTGGGGTCTACTTCGGGTGATGCGCTTGAAGTGCCCAAAAGTTGAATGTCCATTGCCAACGCGTGGCGAATCTCTCATTTGCAGGCGCTCTTAGCGCTGTTCTTCGTACGCCTCCTCGCGGCGAGCGACCTCGTCGATCAGAATCGTATCGCCATGCTTCGACGCGACCACCGTAACCAGCATTAACACCGCCATGAGCGTGATGTAGGCGAAGAGCATGGTGGGGGCAGCGTCCATGACCACGCCCGAAAGGATTGGCGTCACCACCTGCGCTGCCATCGACACCGTGTAGTAGTAGCCAGAGTACCGCCCCACGCTGTTGGCGTCGCAGAGCTCAAGCAGCATGGGATACACGCACAGATCCACGCCGCCAAGGGCAGCACCCATGAACAGGAACACCACGTAGAATGCCGGCGAGAACCCCGGAGCAAGCCAGATGATCGCCGAGCCGATGACCACCACGGCAGAGGTGATGACGGCCATGACCTTGCGTCCGTACTTGAGCGAGAGGTTCGCGATGGGCACGTACGCGAGCAGCCCGCCCGCGATGGTCACGATGTTGATGATGGCGTAGCTGCCGCCCGCCATGCCGAAGAACGCGTCCGCGTAGCGCGAGATGTTCGTGGTCATGGCGTTGTAGCTCATGTAATAGAAGAACGTCGCGGCGAGAATCATGATGATGGACATGCGCACCGACGGGTCGGCGACGCGCTGCTTGCCGCCCGCCTCGGGCGAGTCGTCGGTGTCGATCTGGGCCTCCTCGATGCCCATCTCGAGGCTCTTCTCGTGCATGCGCTCAACAAGCTGGGGCTCGCGGATGCGCCAGAAGTACAGGAGCGCCGAGCCCAAGATGAACGCTGCCTGCAAGCCGAAGAGCGGCAGATAGTCCGGATGCTCGACATCGGGCACGAGCAGCGTGATTGCCACGAGCATGACGCCCGTGCCCGCGTAGCCGACGATCTTCTCGATGGAATCCGCCTTGGTACGGAGCGGACGCGGCGTGATATCGGCAACCACCGCCACCGTCATGGTGCGATACGAGCAGATGGCAAGCAGCGTAAGCAGAATCATGGCAATGAGCAGCGGGAAGCTGCGCATGTTGTTCGCCACGGCGATGAGCGGCACCGCGATGGCCGCGACTACCGAGCCCGCCATGATGAACGGCGTGCGCCGGCCGAGCTTGCTCGCGCAACGGTCCGAAAGGATGCCGAAGAGCGGCAGCAGGAAGAGACCGAAGATGTTGTCGAGCGCCATGACCACGCCCGTTGCGGCGTTGTCCAAGTTAAACGTATTCGTGAGCATGAGCGGCACGATGCCGTCGAACACCTGCCAGAAGCTAATCATGCCCATAAAGGGCAGCGCGGCGAAGGCAACGCTCGCGTAATCGAGCTTTGAGGCGCGCTTCACCGCCGTCTTATCCTGTGATGCCATGGCTATCCCCTCTCCTTGGTGATACGTACCGGATGAATCACAGACACCCGGTGTCCACGAACCAAATGAAGCGCCAACACCCGGTGTCTGCGCTTCATTCTGGCGTCAGCTTTCGAGTTGGTCGAGATGCGCGAGGAACGAGACGTAGAATTCGATGCCCTTCTTGTACACGTCTACGCCAATGCGCTCGTTCGCCGCATGGATGAGTGACCGCGCTTCCCCGGAATACACGAAGCCACAGAAGCGGTATACGCGGTCGCAAATCGCATTGAACTCACGCGAATCGCTGCAGGAGCTCTGTACGTACGGCGCGAACCCGGCCGTCGGGTACACGCCCTTTACGCAGCGATGCAGATAATCGAAGGCCGGATCGTCGCCAAAGGGGCTCACCGGCGCGGGCTCGGTATAGGGAACCGAATCGTTGACCTCAACGGTCACCTGCGACGCCCCCACGCCCGACGCGGCCGCCTCGGCAAGCGCCTGGGTGCGGGCGCGCTCCGTGGCATCGGCAACGGTTTCGAAGGGGGCGATGCGCACGTTGAAGTTGGCGCGCGCCACGGGCGGCAGCACGTTGTGCGCCGGCGAGCCCTCAAGCTGCGTGAGCGCATAGGTTGAGCGAAGCATGGCAGCGGTCTCGGTGTTTCCCACCATGATCTTTGCCACCAGTGGGCGCGTGAGCCAGAGGTTCGAGAACACGACCTTGTAGAGAAGGCTGCTGTGGCTCGCGAGCTCCGCGAGCATGGCATCGAGCGCCTCCGTGAAGCACGGCATGCCCGGGTTCGCGCCGATACGCTCGCATGCACGCGCAAGCAGCCGCGGAGCATCGTTTGCCTGCGGCGTCGAGGCGTGCCCGCCATCCGCCGTGGCCGTCACCGTAAGGTCCACGTGCCCCTTCTCAGACACGCCCACCATGGCGACCGGCACCTTCACGCCAAGCGGCGTATCGGTGGCGACCGCTCCGCCCTCGTCGAGCACCAGGTACGGATGGATATCGTGATCGCGCAGCCATGCGACCGCATCGCGCGCGGCCGGCCCGCTCGTCTCCTCGGCATTCGACGAGAAATACCACACGTCGCGCGGAGGCACGTAGCCGCGCCCAATCAGATGCTCCGCCGCCTCGAAAAAGCCGCCCACGATGCACTTGGTATCCAGGGAACCGCGCGCCCAGATCTCGCCGTCGATGACCTCGGCTCCAAAAGGATCGTGCTCCCACATTTGCCCCTCGACCGGCACCACGTCGTGATGCGCCATGAGCACGATAGGATCGAGCGATGCGTCCTCGCCCGGCCAGCGTAGGAGGATGCCAAACTCATCGATGCGGGTGAGCTCGCAGGCGGAAAACGTCTGCGGATACAAGCGCTGTAGCGTAGGGATCCAGCGCTCGAACGGCTCGCGGTCGACCAGCTCCGGATCGTCGCGCGAAACAGTGGGGATGCGCAACAGCTCGCGGAAGCGCTCGACCGCATCGTCTCCCGCGCGGTAACCGCCCGCATCGAGGGGGCTTCCTTGCGGCCGCGCAGGCTTCATGCTCAAAGCGCGTGCCACGCATACGCCTGCAACCGACCCCGTAGCGATAGCGGCAAGCCCCGCCGCCGCTTTGATGATCGCACCCTTGCCCATAGCCTCCTCCTTCATCACGGCTGCCCGCACTCGCTGGCATCGGCGCGCTCGGATGCTGGTGCCGATCCCGCTCGAACAGCGGGGCGGCACCTTCCATGCGCTCGCACAGCCTTCTCAAAGCCCAAGTCGATTATCTGCGATAGCGTCTCAGGCAATAAGGATAGCCCTATCTGCCGGCAAGATGGGCGCGAGCCGCAAACGGAACGACAGCGTAACCAAGCGGCTGCCCTGCCCAGCGCTTGTTGCTTTCGGGCGCGATTCGAGCACGCGGCGCGTTGTCGGGCGACATCCGGACGCTGAAAGATTGCCGGGCGACATCCGGACACATCATGCGTTGTCGGGCGACTTTTGGACGCTCAGACGCCTCCGAGCGTCCGAATCTTGCCCGAGAACGCTCGTGATGTCCGAAAACCGCCCGAGAATCCCGCGGCGTCCGGATGTCGCCCAAACCTCCAGCGGCGTCCGGATGTCGCCCAGCGAATGCAGCGCTATCGACACAGTGCTATAGATACTCAGGAGACCGCCGCGATGAGCGCGTCAAGAGACGCACGCCTGCCGCACGTGCGCGCATGCTTCCACGTTCCGAATAATTTCCTAACTTCGGAATACTCCCTGCGAAGATACACTATCGTTACATAGATACTGCCATTCACGTACGAGGAGGGCCGCTATGCCACTCACCCCAACCCCGCATAACAGCGCCGTCGCGGGCGATATCGCCAAGACCGTACTCATGCCCGGCGACCCGCTGCGCGCAAAGTACATCGCCGATACCTACCTCGACGATGTCCGCTGCGTGAACGAGGTTCGCAACATGCTCGCCTTTACGGGCACCTATCAGGGCAATCCCGTTACGGTAATGGGCCACGGCATGGGCATGCCGAGCATCGGCATCTACTCGTACGAGCTCTTCAACTTCTACGATGTCGACACCATTATCCGTGTGGGCTCCGCCGGCGGCTACGCCGACGACCTGCAGCTGCGCGACGTGGTGGCCGCCCAGGGCGCATGCACCAACTCGCGATACGCACACCAGTTCAACCTCCCCGGCGACTTCGCGCCCATCGCGAGCTTTGACCTGCTGGAGCGCGCGGTTGCCGCCGCTCGTGCGCAGGGCGTGAACATTCGCGTGGGCAACGTGCTCTCGAGCGACACCTTCTACGAAGAGACCACCGACGCCGCGCTCGCGTGGAAGAAGATGGGCGTGCTCGCCGTTGAGATGGAGGCAGCCGCGCTCTACATGAATGCCGCACGCGCGGGCAAGAAGGCGCTGTGCCTGCTCACGATCTCCGACAAGCCGCTCACCGGCGAGGGGCTTCCGGCAGATGAGCGCCAGACGAGCTTCAACCAGATGATGGAAGTCGCCCTGGCCCTCACCACTCCCGAGGCGTAGCGCTTCGCCCTACCCGCCGCGCGGCGCCCCTGAAAGCCCGAGCGCGGCTTCGCATGAAGGGGATCAGCATGACCGATTCCGAACTAGTTGCAGCAGCGCTCGAAGCCCGGGAGCGAGCATATGCGCCGTATTCGCAGTTTACGGTCGGGGCCGCACTGCTCTGCAGCGATGGCTCCGTCTACGGCGGGTGCAATGTCGAGAACGCCGCCCATGCTCCGGGAACCTGCGCGGAGCGCACGGCGTTCCTCCGGGCGGTGTTCGACGGCCACCGCGACTTTACAGCGATCGCCATCGTGGGAGGCCCCGCGGGCAAGCCTCCCACCGCACCCTGCGCGCCATGCGGCGTGTGCCGCCAGGTGATGATGGAGTTCTGCCAGCCGAACGCTTTCCGCATCATCCTCGCTGGCAACCCCGGCCAACCGAAGTCCTACACGCTGGACGAGCTGCTGCCCCTGGGCTTCGGCCCGGAAAACCTCTCCGGCAACCTGCCCGACTGCTGACCGAAACGTCCAAAACCCGCCGCGCGGAGAAGGAGCCTCCCATGCGCATGTACGACATCATCGAGCACAAGCGCGACGGCCGCGCGCTCTCCCCCGAGGAAATCAGCTACTTCGTCCAGGGCTATGTAGCAGGCGAGATTCCCGACTATCAGGCGTCGGCACTCCTCATGGCCATCTTCCTGTGCGGCATGGACGCGCGCGAGACAGCCGCGCTCACCCTCGCCATGGAGCATTCGGGCGATGTGGTGGACCTGAGCGGGCTCGAGGGCATCAAGGTCGACAAGCATTCAACCGGTGGCGTGGGCGATAAGACCTCGCTCGCCGTCGTGCCCATCGTCGCCGCGCTCGGCGTACCCGTCGCCAAGATGAGCGGGCGCGGGCTCGGCCACACGGGAGGCACCCTCGACAAACTCGAAAGCATCCCCGGCCTCACCACCAGCATCGACCGCGAGCGCTTCTTCCACATCGTACGCGAGCATGGCGCGGCCATCATCGGGCAGACGGGAAACCTCGTTCCGGCCGACAAGCTCATCTACGCCCTACGCGACGTCACGGCCACGGTCGATTCCATCCCGCTCATCGCATCGAGCATCATGAGCAAGAAGCTCGCTGCCGGCTCCGACCGCATCCTGCTCGACGTCAAAACCGGATCGGGCGCGTTCATGAAAGACCTCGATGCCGCCATCGACCTCGCCCGCGCCATGGTCTCAATCGGCGAGGAAGCCGGGCGCGAAACGGTGGCGCTCATCACCAACATGAACCGCCCGCTCGGGCGCGCCATCGGCAACGCGCTTGAGGTCATCGAGGTCGTCGAGACCCTGCGCGGCCACGGCCCCGAAGACCTCGCCCACGAATGCTGCGCCCTGGCTGCCGAGATGCTCGTCCTCGGTGAGCGCGCGTCCACGATCGACGAAGGCCGCACCCTGGCTGAGCAGGCCATAGCCAACGGCTCCGCCTTCCGCAAGCTCTGCGAGATAATCGCCGCCCAAGGAGGCGACGTCGGCTATCTCGAGGATACGAGCCGCTTCGGGCGGGATGCAATCGCCCATGAGGTCGAAGCGCCCTGCGACGGTTATCTCGGCGCAATCGACACGACCGCCGTGGGTACGGCGAGCGTCGAGCTTGGCGCCGGACGCGAGAAAAAGGACGATCCCATCGACCACCTTGCCGGTATCACGCTCCTCAAAAACCGAGGAGATGCGGTGCGAGCGGGCGAGGCGGTCGCTGTCCTGCACACCGCAGATGCGGAGCGCCTGTCTCGCGCGCTCCCCACGTTCCAGGCTGCCCTCACGTTCCAGGAGAACGAGCCCGAACCCGAACCGCTCCTCTTCGCCCGCGTGACCGCACGAGGCGTCGAGCGCTTCGCGTAACGCGCTGGGTGAGACACCTGTGCCGGGTTATTTTGTCTCACCGCCGCCGAGCAGGCGGTTGCGGTAAGACAACCAGACCTGACGCCGTTGCCCCGCCCGCGCTACCATAGCCTCACCCGAATGAAAGGACCGCAATGCACCTCACCCGCGCTTCGCTCGCCAAGTACATGGACCACACGCTGCTCAAACCGGAGGCAACGGCAGCCGATATCGACCGCATTGTCTCCGAGGCGCGGCAGTACGGCACCGCCTCGGTGTGCGTGAACCCATACTGGGTCACTCGGGTGGCAGCAGGGCTCGCAGACAGCGGCGTTAAGACCTGCACGGTCATCGGTTTCCCGCTCGGAGCGACCTCCACGGCGTCCAAGGTTGCCGAGACGCGCGACGCCACCGCCCACGGCGCGCAGGAAATCGACATGGTCATCAACATCGGCGAGCTCAAGCCCGGCAACGACGATGCCGTTCGCTCCGACATCTCGGCAGTCGCCAACGCCGCGCATGAAGCGGGCGCGCTTCTCAAGGTGATCATCGAGACCTGCCTGCTCTCCGACGAGGAGAAGCACCGCGCCTGCGAACTCTCCGTTGCCAGCGGCGCCGACTTCGTGAAAACCTCGACTGGCTTCTCCACGGGCGGGGCCACCACAGCCGACATCACCCTCATGCGAGAAACCGTTGGCCCAGAGCTGGGCGTCAAGGCCTCCGGCGGCATCCGCACGCTCGAGGCGGCAATAGCCATGATCGAGGCCGGCGCAACCCGTTTGGGCGTCTCGGCCGCCGTCTCCATCCTCGAGGAGGTCAACGAATGAGATACCAGCGCATCCTCGTCATCGTCATCGATTCTATCGGCGTTGGGTTCGCCCCCGACGCTGACCGCTATAAGAGCGCTGGCGCCGACACCCTCGGACATATGGCCGAATACTTCGAGCGAGAGCTGGGCCGCCCGCTCAACATCCCCACCATGGCGCAGCTCGGCGTGGCATATACGCACCCCGGCGGCCTTGCCGGCGTGACCGCACCCCAGGCTCCGCGTGGCGCGCACGGCCGCATGCAGGTCATAAGTCTGGGCAACGATTCGCTCGACGGCCACTGGGAGATGATGTGCCTGCCCACTCGCTTCCATGTGGATTACTTCCCCGAAGGATTCCCCGAAGAGCTCCTCGACAAACTCCGCACTTTCTCCGGCCGCGGTATTCTCTGCAATAAACCGTACTCAGGCACGCAGGTCATCTACGATTACGGCGAGGAGCAGCTGCGCACGGGCGACCTCATCGTCTACACCTCGGGCGATTCCGTGCTGCAGATTGCGGCACATGAGGACGTTATCCCGCTCGACGAGCTATACCGCATCTGCGAGTACGCCCGCACGCTCATCAACGGACCCAAGATCACCATGGGGCGTGTAATCGCTCGGCCATACGTGGGAACCTGCAAGGAAGATTTCCAGCGCACGGCGAACCGTCACGATTACGGGCTTATGCCCACGGGCCCCACGGCGCTTACCATGCTTCAAGATGCCGGTTACGACGTCATCTCGGTTGGCAAGACATGGGATCTGTTCTGCGGCCAGGGGTTCGACCGAACCTACCACAACGAAAGCAACATGGACGGCATGGACCATGTGGACGAGGTCATGAGCCAGGACTGGCGAGGGCTGTGCTTCACCAACCTCGTGGACTTCGACGCCGTCTATGGCCATCGTCGCAACGCCCGAGGCGACGGGGAAGCGCTCGAGGCGTTCGACGAACGGCTTGTGCGCGTGATGGACGCCATGCGCCCGGACGACCTGCTCATGGTTACCGCGGATCACGGCAACGACCCCACATACACCGGCACCGACCACACCCGTGAGCTCGTGCCGCTGCTCGCATGGTCGCCCTCCATGGCGGCACATGGCACCGATCTGGGGCTCCGCTCCACGTGTTCGGATCTGGGGGCTACAGTTCTCGATAACTTCGGTGTCGCGGGCAACGGCGAAGGAGAGAGCTTCCTCAACCTCGTGAGCTAGCAAATAGTGAAAGCAATGATAAAACAGACCAGGTAGCTTTTATCATTTTCATAGCACGCGGCCGGGCCGGGACGCTCTCAGCACGTCCCGGCCCGGCCGCCATCGAAACGACATGACAAATGACAAAACAGACGGGTAGTTTTTATCACACGTTACACGAGACCGAACATCGGGCCAATAACGAAGAAGTACGCAAGCACGAGCGCGCCCAGCACGATGCGGTAGATGCCGAAGGCGGTAAAGGTATGGCGCCGCACGAATCCCATGAGCCACTTGATGGCAACGAGCGAAACCAAGAACGCCACGACGCAGCCAACGACCATGATGGAGATCTCGTTCACCCCGAACGTGCCCCCATCGAGAAACACGTACTTGCCAAGGCGCAGAGCACTTGCGCCGAACATGACAGGAATGGCCAGGAAGAACGTGAACTCCGCGGCAACAGAGCGCGTCGTGCCCAGCAGCAAGCCGCCAATAATGGTCGATCCGGAGCGCGAGGTTCCCGGAATGAGCGAAAGCACCTGGAACACGCCGATGCCCAATGCGGTAGACCACGGCAGATCCTCGAGCCTCGTGATGGAGCCGAAGTCGCCGCCTTCCGTGGGCTCAGCATCTTCGGCCGGACGAGCGAAGTGAGCCCCTGCCGGGCGGCTACCCGGGCGCACGCCCTCAGCCGCCACGCGAACCTCGAGCTTATGAGCGCGCCACCGCTCGATTACGATGAACGCAACGCCGTAGACGATGAGAGCCGCGGCCACCACCGGGGCGTTGTAGAAATGCTCCTCCATGAAGTCGTCGAACAGGATGCCGATCACCGCGGCAGGAATGCACGCAACGATGATCTTCCCCCACAGCGTCCAGGTGGCACGACGACCCTCCGGGCCTTTGCTCGGGCTAAACGGATTGAGCTGGTGGAAGAAATACACGCACACCGCCAGGATGGCGCCCAGCTGGATAACGACCTGGAACATGCTCCAGAACTCTTTCGTCACGTTCAGGCTGATGAATTCATCAACGAGAATCATGTGACCCGTCGAAGAGATGGGCAACCACTCGGTGATGCCCTCGACCAGACCGAGAAACGCCGATTTGAGCAGCTCGATGATATCCAACGTATCCCCTTACCGTTCGCGAGCGCGTCAAGGTAGGCGCGCCGTAAAAGTGCATATGACTTCATGCCATTATCGGGCCGCTCGCGCGACGCAGGCGAAAAAAGCGCCGACGTTCACAGAATAATAAGGAGCCGTGCGCATGGGGCAGGGTATAACGGAAATCGAAGCAGCGCGCTCAGACCGAGCCGCTGCGCCGTGCTCGGCAAAAAGGAGGCACACGATGGTAGAAGAAGGCTATGGCAAGGTTTTCGTCGCACTCGACGGTACCGACCAGCAGGATTTTGTGCTCGCGCGCGCCATCAAGGTAGCCGCGAATAACGGAGCGAAGCTCTACATCGGGCATGTTATCGACTCGACAGCGCTCGAGTCTGCCGGCGCTTACCCCGTCGACCTGATCAACGGGCTCGAGTCTGCCTTCAGGGACTCCATCGCCGTTGCGGTCGAGGAGGCCAAGGCCAACCCGGATATCCCCAGCGTCGAGATCATGGTGCGCTCCGGCCGCATCCGCGAGACGCTCAAGGACGAAATGCTCGATGCGGTAAAGCCCGACCTCGTCATGTGCGGGGCCCGCGGGCTTTCCTCCATCAAGTACGCCCTCCTTGGGTCGATCTCGACGTTCCTGCTCAGGAGCTCTGACTGCGACATCCTCGTCGTGAAGTAGCGCTGCTCCTCATAGGCGGCGAGGCGCTTGCTTCGCACTCAAACACCCCCGAAAGGCCCGGCTTTGCTGGGCCTTTCTTGGTAAAGCGAACAGGGGGCAAACGCTCTGTTGCCACCCCGCCGCCCTCGCAGCCGTTTGCTTGCATGGGCACCGCGTTCTCGGGCGGAATCCGGACGCCCCGGGCATTCTCGGGCGACAATCGGACGCCCCGGGCATTCTCGGGCGACAATCGGACGCCCCACGGATTGTCGGGCAAGATCGGTACGCTCCGAGGCTCAAAACTGGCGAAATGTCGCCCGACAACCACCCAGCGTCCACGCATTACCCGGCAACACCATCGGCACCGGAGCAGAACTATCTCAAAAGGAAACGGGGCACAAATGTTCATGCCAGTTTTGGGAACTTCTTTTTCGCGCATCGGCAAACACCTAGGCATCAACGCAGCAAAACCCCAGGATTGCACGAGGGCATCATGCGCTTACCGGCACCAGACCAAATAGATATTCCCATTACTGGAACGAACGCATCTCAGACGTTGGGGGCGCTAGAGGACTGCCCCCCCCCGATCGACATATTGGAACTTATTCGTAGAAAACGAGAACGTGATCGCGAAGCCCTCACCCTCCACCGAATCGGCCAAGATCCCAACGCCCATCTTGTCGCACAACCGTTTTACCAGGTAAAGACCGATTCCCGTTGAGCGCTTGCCACTGCGGCCATTCTCGCCGGTAAAGCCCTTGTCGAAGACACGGGGAAGGTCCGCTGCGCTTACCCCGCAACCGTTATCGCGCACGGTGAGCTCAACGCGCTCGTTCGCGTTCCCTCGGTCGCGCAGCACGCCGCTAAACTCAAGGCGCGGGTTGTCCCGTCGAGCATATTTGGCCGCGTTCTGAATCACCTGCCCGAAGATAAACTCAATCCACTTTTCATCGGTGAACACCTCGAAGTCGAGATCGTGCATCACCGGTGCCATATGCACGCCGATGAGCGTCGCCGCATTCGCCTTTACCGACGCGGCAACCAAGTCTCCCAGCCGATACTTTCGAATCAAGTAGTCGCGGTCAACGGTTTCGGAGCGAGCGTAGAAAAGCGCCTGCTCGATAAAGCCCTCAACGCGGCACAGCTCGTCGTCGAGCGCGCGCAACTTATCAACCGATTCGACGCGGTCCGCCTCGGCTCGCAGATTGTCGAGCATGAGGTGCGCGGCCGCGAGGGGAGATTTCGCCTCATGGACCCAGGTTTCGATATATTCCCGATACTCCGATGCCTGCCTGCGGTAAGCGTTCACCCCGTCGTTTGCTGCCTTCGAGATGGCGCTCAGGGCATCGTACGTGATGGCGCCCTCCAGGTAATCGGGGCGCTCGACCACCTCGGACAGCCATAGCGGCCGCTGTGCGTCGTCGGCACACGAAACAAGGTCGTCATAGAACGGGCGCTTGCGCACCCAATCTGCGGCGAGCGCGAGCGCCAAGCCCAGGCACGAGATGATGGAAACGAGCACGATGACCGCAAACCCCGCGCCCGAAACAGCAAGGATGAACGCCGAGAGCGCGACCGCCGCAACGACAAGCGCGATGGTGGGCAGGCAGGAGCGGAGATAACCGAGCAGCTTCATGGCATCCGCCTACACCGAGTATCCGCGGCCGCGATGCGTGGCCAGATAATCTTTGACGCCGATTTTCGCGAGCGTCGCCCGCAGGCGGTTGATATTGACCGTAAGCGTGTTGTCGTCGATGAACGCGTCCGAATCCCACAGGTCGCGCATGATGTCCTCGCGCGAGACGATGGTGCCCGCCCGCTGCATGAGCAGCGCGAGAATGCGCATCTCGTTCTTGGTGAGTTCGACCGTACCGCCCACCGCCGTTGCCGTGGAACGAGAGAGATCGAGCGTAACGCCATGGTGCTCGAGGATGCTGCGATCGGCCGCACCCGTCGTACGCCGCAGCAGCGCCTGGATACGCGCCACGAGCACGCGGGAGCTATAGGGCTTGGGGATGAAGTCGTCTGCGCCCATGGTCATGCTCATGACCTCGTCGATCTCGGTTACGCGCGAGGTGAGCACGATGATGGGGACCTCCGAGACGGCGCGGAGCTCGCGGCAGATGAACTGGCCGTCGGTGCCGGGCAACGTCAAATCGAGCAGCACGAGATCGGGGCCGGCAGCTTGAATGTCCTCGACAACGTTTTCGAAGGTCTCGCAAAACGCCGCTTCGTAGCCGTTGCGCTCGAGAACCTGCACGAGCTCTCCGCGAATGGACGCATCGTCTTCGACCACATAGATGAGGGGCATGGGAGCACACCTTTCTGCAAGCGCCTTCGCCCCGGCAGGATGCGGGAGCGGCTTTGTCCCATTATGCCCCAAGCGCGAACCCCAGGCACGGGCTCGCACCTCGAAAGGCCGAATTGCGCCCGCCCGCCTTTAATGCGCTCACGGACGTGGCGGCCTTAGCGAGCCCTGTCGCGCAGGGTCTCGAAAGCATCGCCGAAAAACGCTATTGAGGCCGCATCGCTGGAAGCGTCGCCGCGCGAATCCATGTCTTCGGAAGCATCGGCGTCCACTTGCCGGCAGCTTGAAACCTTGGCCGCCAACACCCCTTCCTGCGCACTGCATGCATCGGATGCCCTGCGAGAAGCCGAGGGCAGCGAACCCACTACACCGTGCTCATCGGAAACAAGGAAAGGCGCACCTGCGCACCCGGACGCCACACGGTCAAGATCGGGCTCGTAAGCAACGGCCAGGCCCTTGGTTTCGGCGAGTTGGCGCACGAAAGTCATGGCCCCACATAGATGCTCCCCGGCGGGAGCCCCTATGGTGAGCGTTCCGGCGCGCATCGCGCAGAGCACCTCGGGAGCGACGCCGGTTTCGGCCGCCTCGTCGCGAGCCTCCCTAGCGCGCGCCGCAAGAGCGACAGCCGATGTATCTGCCAGTGGCTCATACGCGCCCGAGCTCATGGCCGCCTGGCCCTCAACGTCTACGACAAGCATGAGCACGCCGTCGGCTGCAACCGTCACGTCTTCGGCGAGCGACCACTCAATATGCTGCTTGACCCATCCGAGCATGTTTGTCGTGAGCGGCTTTCCCGCCACGCGTCGTTGAGAAAGCGCGCGCATATGCCGGTTGAGCAGGGGCACGTGCCGCCCCGCCAATCGCCAACGGCACACAAGCGCTGGCTCTGCAAGGTGGAACTCCTGCGTTGCGGTATCGCTCATACATCCTCGCATCGTTTCGTCATACACAATGAGACAAAGAAACCTGGCACAACTGTCTCATATATCGCCGAATGGCACAAAGGAAAGGGCAAGGGCCCAGCATCTTTATCCCAAAGCCAGCGGGAATGAAGAAACCTGGCGCCCTTGCCCAAATCACCTCAATGAGTAGCCCCGAGGTTCAGATGCTAAATTGGGGGCTGCCCCATTTGGCATATTAGTGGCGGAAGTGGCGAGTGCCGGTGAAGATCATCGCGATGTCGTGATCGTCGCAGGCCTTAATGGACTCGTCGTCGCGCACCGAACCGCCCGGCTGGATGATCGCGGTAACGCCATGCTCCGCCAGCACGTCAACGTTGTCGCGGAACGGGAAGAAGGCGTCGCTCGCGGCGACGAAACCCGTAGGCTCGACGCCCATGCGCTCGCAGGCGTCCTCGGCGCGCTCGCAGGCGAGGAGCGCCGAATCCACGCGGTTGGGCTGGCCCGGCCCCATGCCGATGCCCGCCTGGTCCTTTGCCACAAGGATAGCGTTGGACTTCACGGTCTTCACCACGTTCCAGGCAAAGAGCAGGTCGCGCATCTCCTGGTCGGTCGGCTTACGCGAGGTGGGGCAGGTGAACTCGGACGGATCCTCATCGACCGTGTCCACGCACTGCACCAGCATACCGCCGTCGACGGAGCGCAGCTCGAGCTTGGCGTGGCCCTCGGCGCCGCCGGTGGCGAGCACGCGCAGGTTCTGGCGACGGCTCAGGCGCTCAAGCGCCTCGGGGGTATAGCTCGGCGCGATGAGCACCTCGACGAACTGCTTGTTCACGTCGGCGAAATGCTCGACGAGCGAAAGCGGCACCTCGCGGTTCACAGCGATAATGCCACCGAAGGCGCTCTTGGGATCGCACGCAAACGCGCGATCGTATGCGGTCGTCACGTCACCGGCAACAGCGGAGCCGCAGGGATTCTGATGCTTCAAGATCACCACAGCGGGCTCGTCGAACTCGCGCACCGCGTTCCACGCCGCATCGGCATCGAGGAAGTTGTTGTACGAGAGCTCCTTGCCTTGGATCTGCTCAGCGCCCACCAGCGGATTGGGCGAGCTGCCGAGCTGCTCGAAGTCGCTCCCGAAGCGGAAGACCGCTGCCGTCTGATGCGGGTTCTCGCCATAGCGCAGATCTTGCACCTTGGTGAGCTGCATACCGAACACGCTCGGGATATCGAACGGATCATCCGGGTCGATGGCCTCATCCTGCAGCTCAAGATAGGTGTTGAGCCACATGGAGATGGCAGTGTCGTACGCAGCCGTACGCGTGTAAACCTTCGCTGCAAGGCGACGGCGCGTGTTCTTGGTGGTCGCTCCACCATGGACGTGCATCTCCTCGAGGATGGCATCATAATCCGCCGGATCGCACACCACGGTCACGGAATCGTTGTTCTTCGCGGCCGAGCGAAGCATGCTGGGGCCGCCGATATCGATATGCTCGATGGCATCTTCGAAGGTCACATCGGGCTGGGCGACGGTCTTCTCGAACTCGTACAGGTTCACGCAGACGAGGTCGATCATCTTGATGCCGTGCTCTTCCGCCTCGGCCATATGCTTCTTGGAATCGCGACGCGCGAGCAGACCGCCGTGAACCTTGGGGTGCAGCGTCTTGACGCGCCCGTCCATCATCTCGGGGAACCCGGTGAACTCCTCGATTGGCGTAACGGGGATGCTCGCCTCCTCGAGAACCTTTGCCGTGCCTCCCGTCGAGATAACCTCGACGCCGAAGTTCTCGACGAGCGCATGCGCGAACTCGACGATGCCCGTTTTATCGGTCACCGAGATGAGCGCACGCTCGATCCTGCCTTCTGAACCCATTAGCCCTCCTTGCCGCAGCGCCGATTGCCCAGGCAACCATGCAACAGTAGATATCCCAATAATGTAGCGCAACGAGCGGACGTTAGCGTACTCATATGGCGTTGTTCTGAAGAAAATGCCGGATAACCGGGCAGCGAAACTACCTCTGACAGCAGGGTATGTATCAATATGCTGTGTCTTGACCCAGTATCCACTTCGCAACCGCAGGTCAGGGCAGGTAGAGAAGGAGCCACCCGTGGTCCCACACGTTCAATACCGGTCATTCATGAATGAGGATTTTGAAGACATCGCCGAGATGCTCCGCCGCATCTGGCACGACCGTTCCCGCAACGAGCTCTATAACACCCTCGAAGCGCGCTACGATTTAGCCCGCTGTCTCTCCATTTCAACGTTTTCACTGGTAGCGGTGGCAAACGGCGAAGCCATGGGCATCGTGCTCGCTCGGGCTCCCCATGGTAGCCAGGCCCGCAATAGCGCCATCGACGCCGGCGCATGGGAACGGCTTGGAAACGACCTGCGTCACGACATGGCACGAATCGATCCTGCGGCCGTCCGTGAATTCGATGCCGCGATCAATGCCGAGCAACGTGCGAACGAAAAGCTGGCCGCCGCCTGCTCCGTTGAGCAAGCGGGGCAGGTCACGCTCCTCGCCGTGAGCCACCGGGCCCGCAGCTTAGGGATAGGCAGCACGCTGCTCGATGCGGCATGCTCCTTCTGCCAAGATGCTCGCGCCGAACAGGCGTATCTCTTCACCGATACCGATTGCTCCTGGCAATTCTATGAGCGCCACGGCCTCAAGCGAGCCGCTGTGCATCGGCCTGAACAAAGCGAACGGGCACTGCTCCCCAGCGAGATGTACCTCTATACCGCAGACCTCGCCCGTTAACCAGGCGCAGCGGATAGAGGGCGAAACGGGTAAGCGCGCTACGGGGCACCAAGACCTCACGAGATGTTGCCGCCTCGCAAGGCGCTAACACTTCGCGAAACGCCGCTGCCCCCGCAAGGCAGCGCTCTCGCAAAGTGCCGCCCCAGCAAAGCACCGTTCTCCACCGAGCGCAGGCACCCCGCAGAGCACCGCCAGCCGCGTGACGCCGTTAGAACGAGCCGCCTCCGCCGCCGCCAACGCCGCCTCCGCCGCCGCCCGAAAAACCTCCGCCAAATCCCGATCCAGAACTATTCGCGCTGCTTGCAAGCGCCGCCGGGGTAATGGCGCTATTCGTATCTGCACGGTCAAGAGGGCTCGTATGATGCCGCCCGTGCGGGATGTACCACCAATACATGGGGTAATATCCGCCGGCAACCACCGCTTCGGAGGGGATGAGCCGAGCAAGGTCCCTCACGAGCTCGGAGTCGAGCCCAAGCGCGACGGCATAGACCAAGATGTCGCCCCACTGCGCTGGATCGGAAGGGACGGCGCAATCGCGTGCCTCATACTCCTTGAGCCACCGCACGAAAGCGTCGCAGCGGGCCCGGAGCTCAGCGCCCTCGGGTGTCAACCGTTTAAGCGTGCACCCCAGCACCATGCCGATAAGGGTGAGCACCACCGAGATGACCATAGGAATCCACAGCTCGCCAACGACGCCAACAACAAGAACGCTCACCAGAATCGCTCCGCCGGCAACCAGCGAGACCACCGATCCGGTCTTGCCGGTCGATGCGATGAGCCCGCGCTCGCTGAGCGCGGCATCCACCTCACCAGTGAAATCGTCCACGAGCTCTCGATAGCGCTCGGGATTATCGCCCGCGTAGTCGGACATCGAATCGAAGCTCACCGCGGGCCGGTTGGAGCGGAAGAAGAGCCGCAGCGCCGCGCCATCGATACTCGCCTCCTCACGGCGAGCGGGATCGAGAAGCCTGAGACCATATGCCCGCGAAGGGGGCCGATCGCCATACTCGGGCTCGCCTTCCGCGATAGGACCGCCTTCGGCAGCAGGCGGTTGAGAACCGGGGCCGTCGATACCCACCGCACCCTCAGCGGTTAGCTTGATAAGCGTCGAAGCGAAGGCCCGTTCGTTCACGGTCCCTCCCTGATCGAACGCGGCGATGACCGCAGGATGATCATGGCTCGGAAGCTCGTCAAGGTACGTCTCGCCGAAATGGGGCACAGGCGAGCGATGGGTCGCCTTGACGACCGCGAGCACCAGTGCGAAGGCGCCCGATACGGCCACCATCACGATGCTTTGCACCATGCGCTCGGATCGTTGCCGCTCACGACGCTCATTGGCCTCCCGTGCCCATGCCTCCTCCTCGGAGACGATGGTCGAAAGCCGCTCTTCGCTGGACCCTGTTCCACTCGCCACCAATTCGGGCACCCACGCGAGGGGGAACGCGACCCGCGCCTCGGCATAGGTGCCACTCGATACGACCGGAACACTATAGCGAACCTCGGGCACCGTTGCATCGGGTTCGACGGTGCCGTCGAGCGGGCCATGCCCCCATGCACGGAAGTTTTCTCCACGTACCGCCCGTTCCGCATCCTGTGAACCGCTAGGGAAGGAGATGACGAGCATCACGTCCTGCGAGCTCTCCTCCCAATCGGGGCCGACAAACTGCCAGTACAGCTCTGCGGTATCGGCCCATGCCATCACCGCCCCTTGGAGCGTGTAGCTCACCGTGACCTGCTGCACGCCATCTTCGCTATGGGGCTCGTAGACCATAAGCTGGACCGTGCCATCGCTGCGCTCGACCGTATACACACCGCTATCGCCGAGCGAGGCGGAGGAGACTTGGCTAAAGGACGTCCCCCGCGTATCGCCCTCTGCGCCAACGCGAACATCCGTCACGGTAATGCGCGAAAGACCGCCCTGCTCGTTATACGATTCCGGAATATTCCAGTAGACGCCGTTGCCGTCGTCGCTAAACTCGAATACTCGCGTCTCGGTCACGCGTACATCGCCCGAGGCCTGTACATCGGCAGAAATGCGCACGTGAGGATAGCTGTCCGCAAAAGCCAGTGCTGGGAGCACCAAAACGATCGCACAGACAATTGCGCACGCCGTCATAACAAGCGCTACCGCCTTGTGCCCCTGCCCGGCTCCGCGCCGGTGCCCCCGACCGGCCCCGTATCTCACGATAGCTTCACGCTTCACCATGATGTTGATTGGTTCCATGACACCGCCCCACACGTGTCCTATAGTTGGGCAAAGTATAGCAAGGCAACCGGACAGAAACGTCCCGCCTACGGCGAGCGGACGTGCGCCGGTGAGTTGGCGTGTGCCAACAGGAAACAGGTGCGTGCTGGCTACGGAGCGCTGCCGTGCAGGCCAAGGCGACCACAAAGCTCCCCGGGGGCCAAGATGTGTTGGAGTTGAGGGGGACCGCGGCGCGCGTATGGATTCGACCGTTTGGGTATATCTTACGCGACAGCATACGTACCCCTCCCCACAGGGCGAGCAGAAAGAGGCAGCCATGGCCATGAACGAGAGCGTCTCGTCGGTCCTCAACGAGCAGATCAACAAGGAGCTTTACTCCGCTTACCTGTACCTGACCTTCGCCGATTATTACGAGGACCGCGGCCTCAAGGGCTTTGCCAACTGGTACGAAATCCAGGCGAAGGAAGAGGTGGACCATGCCATGGCCATCCGCCGGTACCTGCTCGACAACGACTTCACGCCCACCATGGAGGCCATCGCCAAGCCGGACAAGACGTTCCAGAACGATCTAGAGCCGCTTGAAGCGGGCCTGGAGCACGAGGAGTACGTGACGAGCCTCATCCATCACTGCTACGAGGTGGCTCATGAGGTCCACGATGTGCGTACGATGAAGTTCCTCGATTGGTTCGTATCCGAGCAGGGCGAAGAGGAGACCAATGCGCGCGATATGATCACGAACATGAAGCTCTTCGGCAGCGATCCCAAGGGCCTCTACGACCTTGATCGCGAATACCAGGCACGCGTCTACACGCAGCTTACGGCGCTTCCGCTGTAGCGCACCCGGCTGCGCCCTTGCCCCGAACGCGACTCGAGGGGCAGGGCGTGCGAACTTGAACGAGCAGGAGCAGCTCGTTACCGCCAGCAGGCGCACGCTCCGCGTGAGATGCCATCGTCTGGCAGCTTTCATTGCCCCCCTTTTCCGAAGGGCCCCGCATCGCAAGGTGTGGGGCCCTTGTGGTTGCAGGAACATCGACGCCCCGTGATTGCGGGGAACACCAAATGCCGAGGGTATTGCGACATGGAGCGTCACAGCCCTTGTCGATGCGGGACACCACGACCCCTGCGCGCACATCTGCGTCCTTATGGCTTTGGGAACGTCGCCTGCCCGCCCCCGCCCGCAGTCGCGTATACTCATGCGCATGGATACCGAACATGGACAAAGCAAACCCATCGGGCGCTTCGCCCCGACTCCGTCGGGACGCATGCACCTCGGCAATATATATGCCTCGCTGCTCGCCTGGCTTTCCATCAGAAGCGCAAACGGAACGCTTCTCCTGCGCATCGAAGACCTAGACGAACGCACCCGCAGCGGCCCTTGGACGAGCCTACTGCTCGACGATTTGCGCTGGCTGGGGCTCTATTGGGAAGGCGAGCCCGTTTTTCAGCACGATCGAGAAGAGTTGTATCGCAACGCGGTGGAGCGCCTTACTGCAGCCAACCTCACCTACCCGTGCTTCTGCACCAGAGCCGAGCTCCACGCCGCAAGCGCACCCCACGCGAGCGATGGAACCCCGGTATATGCGGGAACGTGCAGGAATCTCACCCCTGCGGAAGTTGCCGCCCGAAGCGCCGTAAGGCCGCCCGCAACGCGCCTTCGAGTTCCTGCGTGCGAATCACCCGAAGGGACCATCTCGTTTGCCGACCGCGTCTTCGGACGGCAACGGCAGATCCTCGCCCTGGATTGCGGAGATTTCCTCATTCGGCGCAGCGACGGGGTCTTCGCCTATCAGCTTGCCGTTGTGGTTGACGATGCAGCGATGAAAGTGAACGAGATCGTTCGCGGGTGCGACCTGCTAAGCTCCACGCCGCGGCAAATCTACCTTCAGCGTCTGCTCGGATACGATGAACCGAGGTATGGCCATATTCCCCTTCTGCTTGCGTCAGACGGAAGGCGTCTCGCCAAGCGCGACCACGATCTCGATATGGGAGAGCTTCGCCAGCGCTTCGGTACAGCCGAGCATCTTCTGGGATGGGTCGCCCATCTGGCCGGAATCACCCCCGATGACAAGCCGCGTAGCGCCGAAGAGTTGGTCGCCTTCTTCTCATGGGATAAGCTACGGGAACACCATGAGAATATCGTGATCAGGCGCGCAAGCCTCTAGACCGCCACGCAGCACCCCTGCGCATTCCGTTTCTTGCGCAATTCTCAAGAGGCTGAAGTTCATCCTTGTCTTCAGGCCTGAAGATACGCTAGTATAGTTAGCTGCTAACGGAGAGCTGACCGAGAGGCCGAAGGTGCTCGCCTGCTAAGCGAGTATTCCCCACAAGGGAATCTGGGGTTCGAATCCCCAGCTCTCCGCCAGCCGAATCGCAGAGCCCGTGTCCCTAGGGATACGGGCTTTTTGCTGCCGAATGCGGGGATTCGAACCCCGAGAGGGCGCGGAGCTGAGGAAACGCGGGGCGTTTTCCAGCGGAGCGCGCAAGGTGCCGCAGGCGCCGCAGCGGCGGGCGGCGCGAAGCGCCGCCTCGAATCCCCAGCTCTCCGCCAGTCAAACAAGACAAGCCCGGTTTCCTTTGGGAGCCGGGCTTCTTGCTATCGAGCGCGTTGGGCGGGGGGCGCTTGGATATGGCTAAACTCGCTACGGCAGTAGCGACCGATGCACAGCACTGAGCTCGTCGCGCGCCGTGATGCGCCACATATGGTAGACGCAGCGACTAGCAAGGTAGTGAAAACCGTTATCTGTAAGAAGCACCGTCGCATCGGCAACTTGGCTTGCCGTCTCGGGGCTCGGAGGCACGGGGACACCCATCTGCTCGGCCCGAGCTGCTGCCTCGCGCAACATCGGACGCTCCGAGCGGCCCATTTCCGCCAACAGCTGCGAAAGCTCCTCATCGGCCATGGGAGTGATGTGTTCATCGCGCGGCACCAACCGATAGCACGCCATTGCCGTCTCACGATCCCCCAGCACCCAATAGGCAAAAGCAACACGATAAAAGAGGTACGCAATGGAGCTTCGATCATAGGCAACGCGCAAGCCATTCTTGGCCACGTCGATAACCTCTTGGAAGCGCTCAAGACGTGCAAGCACGTTCACCAGCATTGAATATGATTGCATCGAGGTCGTCGCCAGGTCGAGAAGCTTTCTAGCCTCGGGCAGCGCGCGCTCGAACGCTCCCGCACCCATATACAGGTCGCAAAGTTCATACCGAGCGAAGAACAGGGCATCGGGGGCACGGTTGATGCGCACGGAGCGGTTTTCTTCGAGCACGGGCAGAAGGATGCGTCCGAGATGGTTCTCGCAGAACCGTGTGATGATTGGCCGGTCGCTCATGAACTCCACAGCGGCACACCGCGCCTCGAGCTCTTCGATGAGCTCCGTATAACCCCGCTCCGCGCGAGCAGGGTCAGACGGCGCAGATGCTCGCAGCTCGTTACATCGAGCCATATATGGATCATCCGGCACCTCCATGACCTCGAGCTCGTCAATCGAATCGGCGAGCAGCAAATCCTGTAGGGCACGGGGCAACGGACGCGTGTCCTCACGTGGAGCCGCCTGCAGAGAAGCCGGGATATCCCGCTGCATGCGTTCGGGAGTAACCGAACGAGACAACCGCTCCGTTGCCGTTTCGCATGAAAGCGGGGCACCGTCGAGCTCACTTGCAAGCGGCATAAGGTGCGTTGTGAACTCCGTACGGTCGAACGCAACGGAAAGCGAGGCGTCGCGCATGGCGTCCCACTTCTCTACCACGAACCGCCTCATGCTCAAGCTCGACGAAAATGCTGCAGCAGCTAGCACCAGCGCCATTCGATTGGCGTACTCGGTGGCATATCGAGCCCGTTCATCGTTGTCGATGGACACCCAAGCACCCTCGAGCACATCGAATCGTGATGCCGGCATACTCGAAGCTTGAGGCACACCGAACCGAACGCGGAGCTCCCGGGCAGCACTATCGAAGCGGTAATCGTACTCAAGGCGCACAATGAGCCCCAAGCGCTCGCATGAAGAGGCGAAGCGCGTCCGCACGTCCCATTCCCCTCCAGGCCGCGCGGCGATATGCCCCGGCTGAATCCATGCATTTGCAGAAATCGCATCATCCATCAGCCGCTTGACCCACGATGTAATACCGGAGAACGCCGCCTGGTCGTAAGCGGAGCAAGCTTCTTCCGAGGGTGATGCGCTCGCTGCGCAATGCGCAAACCCCAGCATCCCCAGCACGCGATGCAGGCGGTTGATAGCCGCCTCAACCGCATAGATGGCATCTGCTTCCCCCGCAGAAAAGGCCGTATGATCGAAGTTGATGTAATAGGCGTCCATGCGCTCGATATACGCGAGCGCAATCGAACTCCGCTGCATAAGCGTCCGGAGGAAATCGACATCAATCTCGCCGAAAACGCGGAGCGCAAAGCGTTCGATGCCCGAGGGCCGTTCGTGTTCGCCTATCTGATACACCACGGCGTCGATGGCATCCGGGAGAGGTAGCCGGGAAAAGGGCCCCATGATATCAACGGGCTCGTCAAGCGGATATGCCCTCATGTCGATAGAGATGGAAGGGCCTTTTCCTACATTCCGCCGCCCAGAATCAAACACGCAATACCGTAGGTACATCGATGCCATAAACGGACGATACGTTAGGCTGCGTGACGTGTTCCATGTCTCGGAGTCGCTCACCTCGCGCATGGTCCCTTTAAACGAACCGCGATACTTGCTCAAGGGTTGCAGCGAAGCCCCTTCCCCGCGTATGAGCACCGTTCCAGAATACCCACGCTCATCGGGCGTAACGGCGAAATCCGGGCACGCTGCAGGCGCAAGCGTGATGGGCTGATCCACAGGAAACACCGCGCCCTGGTCATCGATGTAGGCAAGGAACGAGATGCTCCGCGCGTTGTTGAACTTCACGACATAACACGATCCATGCGCCGGCATGGGAAAGGAGCTCCACACAACCCCGTACGTCGTACCCTCTTCCTGCCCAGGCAGCGAAGGCAGATGCTGACGCTGTGCCAAGACAGAAAGCTTGTAAACCTGTGTCTCCGATGCTTGTTCTGCCATGGCAACCTCCTCGCCTCACGGCCACCAAGGCACGTGGGCACGGATGCCTCCCAAGATGGCTTGTCATCTTTCATTGTGAGCACATGGAACACGAAGCGATGCGACGTTTTCGTATCAGGTCGGTTTAAGCCGCCGAACGTATGCGCTAACAGAAAAAGGGCGCTCCGAGGAGCGCCCTTCAATCTCAACTGGTGCGGCGTATAGGATTCGAACCTATGACGTTCTGATTCGTAGTCAGACCCTCTATCCAGCTGAGGTAACGCCGCAACGCGCTAACTATAATGGCATTCTCCCCCGGGTGCGTCAAGAGATTTTTTTAAAAAAGTTATCTCCTGCATGATGTTGCATTGTCAAAGTACGAAACTCGCTGGTAGATTACGCGGAGCCCACAATAATGATTAGAATCGTCGCATATTCGGCACGCGTCCATCCCCTTTTCTATCGAACGATGGGGTGCTCGGATACCTCATACGCCACCCCTAAGCGCCGCATGAGGGCACGGATGCGTATAGATGCGTCGTATCCGCTGTATGCCGCCGCAAGCAAGTTGCTAAGTTGCTGCACGTCCTCTGCATGGAGATACTCCAGCATGGGCGCGATGACCCGCGGCGAAACGGTCACCTCTACTTCGTGCGGAGACTCCTCGAAGCACCACGCCGTAAGCTCGCCCTCGCTCATCTGGTGAATTACCAGCCCGCCCTCCTTCGTCGCCCTGCAGGAGATGCGCAACGTCTCTTCATCTTCTCCGCTTTCGAACAGCAGAACCTCATCGTTGTCCTCGTGCCTCATAGCGTCCATCTCCTTTCTCCAGCTCCTTACCCTGGCTCCATTGTAAGGGTTGATAAGAACATTTGTTCGTGGAACTTTTGTTCGTATATTTGGGAGATGTCCGCACGGTGTGCTATAGGAAAACGGGCCTCCGGCACACCTCGAGCAATCGAAGAATCGCGCCGTCTCTTACTAGGCATGCCCTGCTAGGAAATACTCTTCGAATGAGCTACCTATCTATTGCCTTTCGTACGTGGCCTCCTGCCAAATCAGCCCCTCAACGACAAGCAACCTAAACCCCACAGCGATATCCAAGCTCATGGAGGAGACGAGCTGAGAAGCTCTCATCTAGGCCATTTCCCGTTTTCGAGCAGAGCGATGAATGCCAGATCCACAACAACAAGGCCGTATATCACGGCTATGGGGGCCCAGAGTGCCAGCAAGCCAGCAGCGGCGAGCAGCAACACGAGCCCAACCACGGAGGTTACTCCAACGCGTATGAAGGTCGCTTCGACACCGTCAAGCGCTGCAACAAGCGAAAATCCCGTACCCAAGAGCACGGAAATAGCAGCCTCCATCATCGTGAACGACCCCGGCGCACATGCATTCACCAGGAGCATAGTAATGAATGAGCATGCCTCGAGTATCCCAAGCGCCGGCAAGGCGTCGAGCACGGCGAGCACGAGGTTCGAAAGAGGAATCTGATCGCGAACGAGCGTTACTCGCATATCCTCACGAAACGCCAGAGAAAGCTCGCGCAAGAAAGATAGGGAGGCGAGCGCCATGAACATGCCGTATGCCCAAGCGACAATCACAACAGGCGAGGACGCGTGGGCAAGCGTCCATGCGCTCAGCGGCACGATAAGCACACCCATGGCAGCGATTCCCAGCAGGCTCTCGAACTGCCGCGCATGCGAAAGCGCAGCGCGCGTAATCGCCGCTGCGGGACCACTCGCAAGACGAAACGTCGGACGCAAGCGACGATGCGCGATACGGTAACGGCGGCGCAGTTCACGATACTGATCGGGAGCCTGGAACGCAAGGCGTCGCACGCCAAAAAGCGCGGCATTCGCTGCCCCCTCCTCGATCGCACAGGCCAGGTCGGCCCGATTTGCCCCGCACACAAGCGCAGCAGCGCTGCAAGCAACCGCAAGCGCAAAGACCCCCGCAGCCACCCCAGGAGCTGCAGCGTGCACACCATTTGCAGCGCTGAAGGCGTCGAGGGGAGCCCTCCATCCCGCACCTGAAACAGCGAACGCGGCACCTGCACACAGCAAAATCTCGAACGCAAGGACACCTATGCTCCAAGCCGCTCGCCTGGGCCCGCGCTTTGCGAAAGCTAAGCGGGCATAGCCGGCGGCCCGCGCAATCAGAAGAGCCGCTGCAACGGCGCAAGCCACGGTGCTTGATAGCGCAAGCGCATGGAGCTGCATTCCAGCTGCGGCACAGCCGCTACACAAGAGCCAAACACCAAGCGAGGTTGCAAAGCTGAACGCGAGCGTCCGCGGCATCGCATCGATCAGGGCAACGAGCCCGACGGAGCGAACATAAGGGACCAGAAGCCATAAGTCCGGACTGATAAGGCGCAGCGGAGAACGCCAGAGCGCCGAGACCGTCGAGCGAACGAGCACGGCCAGGAGAGCGAACACGAGCAACGCTCCCGTTATGTCAAGCAGAATTGCCCCGCCAAACACATAGGCTTCCTCGACACTCGACACCGCAAACATCCAGGCGCTCGCCGTCCACGCCCCAAGCAGCACGAGGAGATATAGGTAGTACAGCTTGTCGATGAGATCGGCCTTGGACTCGATGTCCGCGCCAAACATGTAACCCCAATAAGCGCAGGCACTTCGTATGTGGCGAACCTTGAGCCACACCAACAGCGATATCTCATGCATGAGAGTCCCCATCGCCCACAGCAGTCGCGCAAGGCCCCGCAACTCCACCGGGGCACGGCCCCGCGTCGCGCGTGCCTGGCTCCCCGTCGCAGCCGTCAGGCCCCGTGTCGAGCTCGACCGGGCCTGCATCGTGCGCGCCCGGGCCTGAGGCTCCTCCCGCGACCACGCTGTCATGCGCGTCTACTTCACGCAGGCGGCCGTCGCGCAGGTCGTACACCACATCCGGAGCGACGCCAGGTAGTTCGTGATGGCAGCTCAAGAGCACGGCCGCCCCGTCGCGAGCCGCTTCTTGCACCAGCTTCCCCAGAAGCACCCGCGCATCGGGGTCGAGCGGCCCCGTTGGCTCATCCATGAGCACGAGTTTCGGCTTCATCATGAGTGCGATGACCAGCGCGAGCTTCTGCCGCATGCCGCGCGAGAACGCAGACGGATAAGCATTGCAGAACCCTGCGATGCCGAACGCTTCCAGCATGCGCTCCGCCCTATCCGCCACCTCACGTTCCGCACGGTTTGCCCGCAGCACGAAGTCGATGTGCTCTCGCGCCGTCAGGTCCTCATAGAACGCGGGAACGTCGGCAACGAAAGCAATTTGCCGGCGGATGGAGCGAGACCGCCCCGTAAAACGCTCACCCATCACATCGATCTGGCCGGAGCGCGGGGACATCCATCCCGCCAGGCACTTGAGCAGCGTCGTCTTGCCCGCTCCGTTCGGACCGGCCAGATAACCAATCTCCCCAGCATAGAGGGCTAAATCAACCTGATCCCAAACGCGCTCGGAGCCATAGCCGAACGAGAGGCCGTACGCATCGAGAACCGGGAGCTCGGCGCGTGGGCCATCATCGGCACGTTGACCATAGTCGGCGCGTGGGCCATCACCATGCTCCAAGGCCTCGGACCGGGCGCCCACGCCCTCTGCTTCGGCCGCCTTATCGCCCGCATCGACCACCATATTGGCTCCTCTCGACATCGTTGGCGCGATTATACTCGCCTATCGAGCAAAGAAGCGGGTTGTTCGCGTCGTCTCTCCCCGAGCGCAGAGCGAGCGCCCCATCAACCGCAACGGCTCAAAACAGAGCCTCGACCAGGGCGCATTGAGCGTCCCCATCTTAGCCGCGACGGCCTACTTCAACTTGGGCCCGACCCCGCGCGAGCACGCTACCCATACGACCGCGCCACCCATACAAGAACCGGTAAACCATGTACCAGCGAATTCTTTAGCATACGGCCCGCCCCAACGTGCAGAGCGGGCCGAAACCGAATCAACCTTGAGATACAACGCGAGACACAGAGCCCCTAGCCGAGCGCTTCCCTAGCGGATGACCTCCATGCCACCCATATACGGACGCAGCACCTCGGGCACCGTGATGGAGCCATCGGCATTCTGGTAGTTTTCCATGATGGCCGCCATCGTACGACCCGTGGGCAGGCCGGAGCCGTTCAGCGTATGCACGAATCGCGTGCCCTTGAAGTTCTCGGGATCGCGATACTTGATGTTCGCGCGACGAGCCTGGAAGTCGCCGCAGTTGGAGCACGACGAAATCTCCTTGTAGCTGTTGTAGCTCGGCAGCCAAACCTCGATATCGTAGGTTTGGCGAGCGGAGAAGCCCAGGTCGCCCGTGCAAAGGCTGATCACACGGTACGGGAGCCCCAGCTGCTGCAAGATGTACTCCGCCTCGGCGGTCATGCTCTCGAGCTCGTCGTCAGACTGCTCGGGCGTCGCAAACTTGACCATCTCCACCTTGGTGAACTGGTGCTGGCGGATGATGCCGCGCGTATCGCGGCCAGCGCTGCCAGCCTCCTCACGGAAGCACGGGGTGCCCGCGGTGTAGCGCAAAGGCAGCTCTTTCGCATCGAGCACCTCGCCGGCATGCAGGTTGGTGAGCGCGACCTCGGCCGTGGGAATGAGGAACTGGTCCTCGCCCGTGTGATAGGCGTCGTCCTCGAACTTGGGCAGCTGGCCCGTGCCGTACATAATCTCGCGGTTCACGATGACGGGCGGAATGAACTCCTTGAACCCGCGCTCGAGGTGCGTATTCAGGAAGAAGTTCTGGAGTGCGCGATCCAGGCGAGCGCCTGCGCCCGCGAGCACCGTGAAGCGCGCGCCCGACAGCTTCGAGCCACGATCGAAATCAAGGATGCCCAGATCGGTACCCAGATCCCAGTGCGGCTTGGCCTCGAAGCCCTCTGCAGCGAAGTCGCGCGGGGTGCCCCAGCGGCGACGCTCGGGATTCTCGCTCTCATCCTTGCCCACGGGAGTAGCGGAGCAGGGAATGTTGGGCAGGTGCGCCATGAAATCCGCCACTTCGGAATCGAGTGCGCTGCGACGGTTGGCAAGGCCTTCGATCTGCTCGTTCACGCGGCGCACAGCCTCTTTGGCCGCCTCTGCCTCGTCGCGCTTGCCCTCGCGCATGAGCTCGCCGATCTTTTTGGACTCGGCGTTGCGCGTGGCCTGCAGCTGCTCGACCTCGGCGATAACGGAACGACGCTCCTCGTCGAGCGCGAAGAAATGCTCACGGTCCCACGAGGTCTGGCGATTCGCCATCGCGGCATCCACCGCGTCGGGGTTCTCGCGTACGAATTTGATGTCGAGCATGATCCCTCCGGTTTCGTGCGTGCTCTATCGTGCTTCATGCCGTGCGACGCCAGCGCCATGCGTACCGGCTTGGTAAGCATTCGCCTTGAAACGCCCGGCCGTGCTTTGGCAAGTATATACTTATTGAACACCGTTCGTGGCGGGTTCGCGCCCGAAACGAGCGTAAGCACAGCATTCCAACCGATGATGCGAGAGAGCACAGCATGGATACCATCTTTTCGTTCCTGTTTGGTACGCGCGAGGGGCTCGCGGTACTGTTCTTCGGCGGCATCGTAATCGTTGCCATCGTCGCCTTCCTGCTTGAGAAGCGCACGAGCAAGCTCTATGTCGATCGCGGCCCCAAGCAGGATGACGACGACGGCCTGTTCTAGCAGGCAGGACAGCGGCCCGTTCACGTAGAGGAGGCAGCTTGTTCTAGCAGGCCCCGGGCAGTGTCCGAGTAAGTCCATCTCGCGGCACCTCGCGCCCCGCTACGCCCGTCCGCCTGCCGAGCGGCCATCCTGTTCGCAAGCGGCAGGCAACGCGCCCTGGAATCACCAGACTCGATAACGGAAGGTTGGCTGAACTCATGGCTTGGAAACTTCATCCCTCCGACGAGCCTATGATTGACCCGTTCAACGCTCCAGATCCGGTCATGCCAACCGATGAGCCCTCCCTCGAGGCGCCGGATTCGAGCGATGGCTCCGAGCGCCTGCGCAAGCATGAGCTGCAGCGGCGCCTCGAACGGGCGCGTGCGGAGGCATCCCGTGGCCATCGCGCGCCCGAGCACCGGTCCTCCTCGTACACGCCGCCGACCGAATCCTCGCAGGGGCCCGTGGACGCTCCGGCACCCTCATCCGCAACGTCCTCGGCAGCGCAACGGACTGCACCGGATACAGCCGATGAATCCAGCTGGCTCGGCACGCCATCTTCTTCATCGAACCGGAAGCGTCGCTCCAGCCACCGCGATCGCCACGCCTGGCACCGCACCGCAGAGGCCCGTCGAGCCGCCGCGCGCCAAGCCAGCCCGGGTAGCCGTGCCCACGCTCGCAGGCTCATGATTTACATCATCGTCATCGTTATCATCCTGAGCGGTGCCATCGGGCCTCTTTTCGTTGCCTGCAGCGCGGTAACCGGGGACTTGTTCGACCAGGTTTTCGATAGCGGCACCGCAAGCGATGCCGACATCTACGACGACTACGGCGACTACGGCGATACCGATTCCCCAGATTACGAGATAACGGGAACGCTCGCGAGCGATGCCGAGGAGTCTGCGACGATGCTTACACAAGAACGGCTGGATTCCGCAATCGCAGGCACCAACGAAGAAACGCTCCAAATTGCAGAAGACGCCTTCACACAAGCGTTCGAAACCTATTCGGGTCTCACGCCCGATGAGGCCGGCATCGATGCGCGCGCGGTAGCAGAGCGGGTGCTTGCAAACCTCTCGTACAACGACCTTATCGCTTACGCCTACACCGAGACCTCTGATGCTGGCTACGATATCGATTGCACGGTCTACTACAGCATCGAAACGCCGCAGATAGACGATATCGCCTACGATCTGCGCTGGAATACCCCGAGCTCCATCTGGGAGACGTATCGCGAGAGCGGCACGCTGGACGAGCAGAGCCGAGAAGCCCTCGCCGCCGAGCTGGAGAACATCCTGGCTGACCTGGGGTCTAACCGCACGGAATATTCAACCTACCTCGAGTTCACGGGTACGGCGCAACAAGATGGATCCGGTCTTGAACTTGAACTCGACCAAGATGTTTGGGAGAGCGAAATGGGCTGGATCATCGGCTAACTCAGAAAGGTCATATTGCATGTCGACACTTCGTATCGCTCGCTGCGGACTCTGCATCGCCCTGCTCGCCGTCGCGTCCTCGATAAGCATTCCTCTGGGGCCTGTTCCCTTCACCCTGCAGACACTCGTGCTTGCCATGCTTCCCATCGCGCTCGGCGGCCGCGATGCCGTCGTCACCGTAGCCCTCTACCTCGTACTCGGCTCGCTCGGACTGCCCGTGTTCTCCGGATTTTCGGGCGGCATCGCATCGCTCGTTGGCCCTACGGGCGGCTTCCTCTGGGGGTTCCTCGTTGGAACGGCTTCCGCCGCCCTCATCCTCGGCATAGAGCGCATACCTGATCGGGCACGCGAGGCATTGGCTGTCACGTCGATGTTGCTCATCTCGTATCTACTTGGAACGCTTCAGCTCATGGTGCTCATGGGCCTTGACATCGTCGGGGCACTCGCCATTGCCGTCTTGCCGTTCATCGTGCCCGACATTGTCAAGCTCGTCGTTGGCGTGCAGGTAGGCCGCATCGTGCGCCGAGCGACCTCTCGCACACGCAACGCGCGGGCCTAGGCGCCAATGCGCCCAGCCCTGAAGTTCTCAAGCCTAGCCCCAACCGATTTCGGTGCTCAGAACGCCTTGCCCCTAGCGCTCCGATACCAATTTTCAACTTTTGGGCACTCGAAGGGGATGCGCCAAACTATCCGGCATAATGAACAGCACAAAACCGCAGGTCACAAACGTCCGCGCTGTTTTTCTACTGCGCCGCAGGCCGTTCTAGTGCCCAAAAGTTGCAAAGTTGATAGCCCACGGCAAGGAAGCCACCCCGGCGCCACCGAAGATGGCGCTTCACAAGCCGGTTTCGACTGGGCCTGCCAAGCAGGCACCGCCGCGACCTCAAAGAAGCCGCAGCTCACAAAAGTGACTGCGGCTTCTGGCGTAACGGTGTAATCAGAATCGTTCTAGAGCGGAGCGGCTGCTTGCAGCACGCTCCGGCACTGCTGCCGTTTTAGTGCCGCGTGCTCCCCTAGTCCTTCTTTACGGGCGCGGGCGGAACGTTGCCGGCATCGTTTGTCTCCGCTGCCGCCACCATCTGCTCGAACATGCTTGCGCTCTCCTTGAAGTTGGAGGGGAGCACCACCGTTGAGCTCTTGCCGGTGCGCGCGAACTCGGTCATCATCTCGGTCCACTGCGTGTACATAAAGAGCAGGTTCGCCTCGTTGTTGGAGACGCCCGTCTCCTGGATGCTCTCGAGCGAATCCTTGATACCCACGGCAATCGCCTTGCGCTGGTTAGCAATGCCCTCGCCGGCCTTCTCCATGGCCTCTGCCTCTGCGCGCGCCTCGGTCACGCGGCGAATGCGATCGGCCTCGGCAAGGTCCTGCGCCGCCGCCTTAGTGCGCTGGGCGGCGTTGATCTGGTTCATGGAATCCTCGACCTCGGCGGGCAGCGCGATGCGCGTGATGAGGGTCGAGACGAGCGTGAAGCCATAGGCGGCCATCTGCTCGGAAACCGTGGCATTTACGTCTTGGGCGATGTCGTCCTTCTTGGCGAAGACCTCATCGAGCGTATAGACGGGGATCGAGCTGCGCAGGGCATCGGTAATGAAGTCGCGCATCTGGGCGACTGGCTGCTGCAGCATGTAGTAGCTCTTGTAGACGCCGGAATCCGCCGGGCCCGCGCCCATCTCGTAGCTCACGTGGTACTGCGCCGAAACCTCGAGCCCGATGGTGACGTTGTCCTCGGTCTTGGCATCAATATCGAATCCGTTCTTCATGGTGCGCAGGCTTACCGTCGCTGCCTTGCGGTCGATGAAGGGGATCTTCGCATGCAGACCCGAGCCAACGATCTTGTTGAAGCGCCCGAGTCGCTCGATGATAACCGCGTGCTGCTGCTTGACCACGAACAGGGTGTCGGCAAGAAGCACCACAACGATGATGACAATGACGGCAAGACCGATAAAGCCGCCGATGAACTCTCCCAACATAGGCCCCTCCTTGAGCAAGCCGGTTGCATTGCGCCTAGCATATCAGGTTTGTGCGCTACTGCGGGCACAACGCGGTAAAGACTCGGAAATGAAAGCCAAGCGGTGCCGGGCACCTGCGGCAAAGCGGACGGCGCCGGGCCCCTGCAGCGAAGCCGAGCGGCGGCAGCCCCTGGGCGACGCCGAGCGGCACCGGGCCCTTTCGGTCAATCCAGATGGCCCCAGCACCCCGCCGTGCGGCAAAGCCGGGCACCGCCGCGCCCTTTACTCCGCTAGCCCTCGATGGCATCAATTGCCTTGATGAACGCCGAGCGCATGCCCGCAGCCTCAAGCGCCGCCACGCCCTTGATAGTCGTGCCGCCGGGCGAGCACACGGCGTCCTTCATGGCGCCCGGATGCTGCCCTGTTGCAAGCTGCAGCTTCGCCGTTCCGGCAACCATCTGGCTTACCATCTCGTACGCCGTAGCGCGCGGGATGCCGTACTTCACCGCGGCGTCGCCAAGTGCCTCGATGACCATGGCGATGAACGCAGGCGAGCACCCACCGATCGTGCCCGCGATGGAAAGCAGGTGGCTATCGACCTCAACCACCGTTCCAAGCGCGCCGAGAAGCTCGTGTACGAGCAATGCCTCCTCACCCGAAAGCGTCGTCTTGCGTTCGCAGGCAATCACACCTTCGCAGATGGCAACGGGAGTGTTGGGGACGGTCGAGATGTGGTGTGTGCCCGGCAGGATGTGCTCGTAGCCCTTGCTGTCCCAGCCAGCCGCGACCGAAATGATCGTCTTGTTAGCAAGCGCTCCGGCCAGCTCGGGCAGCACGTCTTCGATGAGGTACGGCTTGATGGCCACGACCACGACGTCAACGGCGCGCACGAGCTCCTCCCCCGACGCACACGCATGCATCCCGCGCGATTCCGTGCGCTCGCAGAGGGCCTCGTAGCGGTTCGCGCACGCATAGAGCCGATCGCCGGGAACAACTCCCGAAGCAATCCAACCATCCGCCATGGCGCTTGCCATGTTGCCGAACCCAATGAAACCGACTTTTACATCATCAGTTGTTGGCATGCTCTTCTCCATATCCCTTGTGGCGCAAAGGGCCTATCCCTCGCCCCCACTGAAACAACTACATTGAAACAACTATACCCGGTGCATTTGTTTCACGAGGCAACACGCCGGTCGACTCGCCTCGCATTTCTCCCCATTCATCGCATAACGAGCTCCGGGTAGAGCGGGTGACGCTCGAGCAGTTCTGCGGTGCGAGCGTGAACCTCGGTCAAGGCCGCCTCGTCCTCGGCATGGAAGACTGCGTGCGCAATAAGCTCGCCAATCTCGCGGAACTCCTCAGCCGTGGAGCCGCGCGTGGTAGCAGCAGCCGATCCCACACGAATGCCGCTCGTTACGAAGGGCGAGCGCGGCTCACCCGGAATGGCGTTCTTGTTGACCGTAAGCCCCACGCTATCGAGCAGGCGCTCAGCGTCTTTGCCGGTAACGCCGGACGGCGTAAGGTCCACAAGGCACAGGTGGTTATCTGTGCCGCCCGAAACGAGGCGCAGGCCACCTGCCAGGAGCCCCTCGCCCAGCGCCGCCGCGTTCTCGACCACGTGGTCGATATACGCGTGGAATTCCGGCTGCAGAGCCTCGCCGAACGCGACCGCCTTACCCGCAATCACGTGCATGAGCGGACCGCCCTGCGTTCCAGGAAACACCGCCTTGTCGATGGCGCGCGCGAGCTCGCCATCGTTCGTGAGAATGAGGCCGCCGCGCGGCCCGCGCAGCGTCTTATGGGTGGTCGAGGTCACCACGTCCGCATGGGGGAAGGGGCTTGGATGCGCGCCCGTGGCAACAAGGCCCGCGATATGCGCCATATCGACCATGAGCTTGGCACCCACGCCGTGTGCGATCGCAGCCAACCGCTCAAAATCGATAGTGCGCGGATAGGCAGAGGCGCCACCCACAATGAGCTTCGGTCGCTCAGCGCGCGCCAGGCGCTCGAGGCCTTCGTAGTCGATGGTCTCGGTCGCAGGATCGAGCCCATAGGACAGGAAACGGTAGAGCCGTCCCGAGAAATTCGCCGGCGAGCCATGCGTGAGGTGCCCGCCCTGGTCGAGGCTCATGCCGATAACCGTGTCGCCCGGCTCGATAAGCGCCATGTACGCAGCAAGGTTGGCGTTAGCACCAGAATGAGGCTGCACATTGGCGAAGCCGCAATTGAACAGCTCGCAGGCACGTTCGCGGGAGAGGTTCTCGACAATATCGACCTTTTCACAGCCGCCGTAATAGCGTTTGCCTGGGTAACCCTCGGCATACTTGTTGGTGAGCACGCTGCCCATGGCCTCCATAACAGCGGGAGAGACGATGTTCTCGGATGCGATGAGCTCGATGGTGCCCCGCTGACGGTCAAGCTCTTGTTCAAGGGCCGAGAACACCTCGGGGTCGGTCTGGGCGACGTGGTCATAGGTCATGGGCTGGCTCCCCTCGGGTAGGCGATGCGATGACAGCGATGCATTCACCATAGCGCCGCCGCACACGCAAGGCGAGCGTTATTCGGCCAACGTGCCCGCGCAGCCAGAACGCATGAAAGATGCCTGGCCAGTTGCATAGCTCTGAGGCTAGCAACGATGTGTTGCCGGCTTCCAGCCGTTTCGCCAGCGAGATGGCACACGATTATTCGAGCCCTTGGCCAAAATAATACGATTGGTGGTTGAAGAAGCGGACCTGCACCTGGAAAACCGGGGCTCAATGCCCCTCATAGAGATCATCGCCGCCGCAAAACGGCCATGCCGGCACTCCTTTGCTTCGAGATGCCCCGAAACCTTGCCATCGAAAGGTCGACGCTTACCACCAGTCGTACGTTTTTGGCCATGAACTCCGTATGACACGAGCCTTACGGCAACAACGGTGTCGCACCTCAGCCCAAGCGGCTCGTCGAAGTGCCCGAGGTTGCCGCGAAAGAGGAGGGAGCACGCCTCGCGTGCGGAGACCGACGATTGAGCGTCAAGATCGGGTGCCTCGATGAGCCGTTACCAGTCGCCGACGCGGTGGACTTCGGGCTCGAGCTCCACCCCAAACTGCGCGCGCACCTCATCTTGGATATGCTCGATAAGCGCGGAGACATCGGTTGCCGAGGCGCCCCCCGTGTTTACCACGAAACCGCAATGCTTCTCGGACACCTGCGCCCCGCCCACGCGCGCGCCGCGCAGACCCGCGTCCATGATGAGCTTGCCGGCGAAATACCCCTCGGGCCGCTTGAACGTAGAGCCCGCCGAGGGCATCTCGAGCGGCTGCTTCTCCTCGCGGCGGCGCTGGTAGTCGTCCATGCGTCCGCGAATAGACGCTTCCGTATCCGGTATGAGGGCGAACGTTGCCTCGAGCACCACGAGGCCCTCGCTCGCCACGCGGCTCTTACGATAGCCAAATCCCAGTTCATCGCGGGTGAATGTCCTGACCGCACCCTTCTCGCGACTGCCGTCGGGAAGATCGCGGCCCGGTACGTAGGCCGTGAGCGACTCAATAAGCTCGCCCGTCGTGCCGTCGTAGGCACCCGCATTCTGGTGGCAGGCGCCGCCGACGCTCGCGGGGATGCCCCAGAGCGGCTCAAGGCCCGAAAGGCCCGCATCTGCCGCCGCAAGCGCCACGTCGCGCAGGAGCGCGCCCGCCTGCGCCACCACGCGCGTGCCCTCGACGCGCACGTTGCTGTAATTCTTGCCGAGCAGCACCACGACACCGCGAATGCCGCGGTCGCTCACGAGCAGGTCGGAGCCATTGCCCACCACCGTTACGGGAACCCCTGCGATGGCGCACACGTTAAGCGCGCCAACCGCGCCTTCGATGGTCCTCGGCTCAACGACCACATCGGCCGGCCCACCGATCTTGAACGTCGTATGCGCGCTCATGGGCTCCGCGATGAGCACCGCGTCCTCGCCCCCCGCCGCACCTAAAGCGCAGATGATCTCGTCGCTGACCTCGCTGTATTCGTGCATGTTAACCATCCATCCCACCGGAATCGTTACCTGTAAGTATGCACAATAAATCATTGATCAAGGCGTTTTGCGGATCCAAAAACGGAAATGGCCATGACAAATAATATGTACCTAGATTAGGGTTCTTGAATTCGTAATCTACCAGCAATTGTTTACATTCTGCTATTCTCTGTTGAAGCATCTCCTTTGCTTCCTGATCGTTGTATACAAACGCGTCGTGCGTCAGAGAGCGAAGTGATGTGAAATCTAGATTCCCTAGCACGCCGCTTTGAAATGGGAGGTCCGATATGCTGGCATAGCTGACTTCCAAGGCATCCACACGCAGGCATAACCATTGTCCGTCAATACCGTAACCTGAACTCAATGCGTAATCAAAATAAACAATAAAGGCGCTTATCGAATTAAGCGCTCTCTCCTTAGCTGCATAACGCTCGAAGCTTACTCCTGCCACAACTCCACATAAGAGAAGTGTAAGGATTATCACAACAGGAAGCCGTTTGCTTCGCATAACCCACCTCTCGTCGTTTTGTCGTCAAACCCGATTTAGCGAAATAGTAATTTCAAGTCAATAAGTTCTGCAGGACTTCCCATACCGCCCTATATTACCGAAGGGGTTGCTATGGCAATTCAATGGATAAAAAGGTTCTGCCCCGTTGTCCTCGCTATTGTATCGCTTCTATTTATTCCTAATCACGCCAATGCATTAGAAACCAAGTCGATGACGCTATCGCCAACTGCAGTGTCAATGACCGAAACTCTTCTTACGGACCCCTCTCCAACGGATAAATTCAAAGACAGCACGCTGACGCTTACGATAGTTGGAAAAGAATTCGAATTCTCGGACACCGAAAAAGATGGCCGCAATCTGCCCAATCTATCAGGAGCGTTTAGTCGCTTGAGCTTTGATAACGGAGACACCATTTACTCTGGGGTATCTACATCGCAGAAGGCAAATGCAGATTCAATAGAATTAATTCGTGTAACTGTACGCAACGGCACTGATAACATAGAGCTGGTCATATTCGACACAGCTGATGAAAAGTACTATTTTCTGAATCTGGCGCAGCCTGAAAACCAAGCCGCCCTATATGACTACCTTGCTTCCGAGCCCTCAATACCTACCCTTGAGGGAAAAGACGCTCTAGCCAGCTACAGCGTCAAAGCCCTTACTAACGCCCATTCAAACAATGAGTTGAATTCTCTTAGTTCTGGGAGCAAGGGAGCGTCGTATAATTCCGCTTCATGGGATTGCTCCTCATTCTATCGTTCAGAAGCGGCCCGCGCTTCCACATATAATGGATATAGAGATTTATTGTCTGCACTGCAAACGCAGGGACGGGTCAAGCTGTCCGCTTTCGCCTCGAAAGTAGATACGTCTTTCTTCAAGGGCGGAGGGTGGCACCATGTCAACTCATTTTCGGGAGCACAATACGCCTTCTCCTCGTATAGCTCCTCAAATGGTTCCACAGAGTATTTAACCCAGGTTGCTCTGGTTGACTTCTTCGTTAATAACGACAGCTACGAGGACAAGGTCTATTTCGGCATGCAGGGTCTTTACCATGGCGGCCTTGTCGCAAGTTACGACAAAGACACGGACTATTTGTCGCTACTATTTGCCGATATGGGACTAGCTCTTAATGATTTCCAAATCGGCTATAATGGACTGACGAACAAGGCGGTTGTCGTTCAATCGCTAGCCATTATTGATATTAGAAACAGCTATCAAGTTGACCTTTATAAGGCGATCTCAAACCCCTCTTCCATCGTCAGCGATGTATTCGCTTTCCTACAATTTGAAGGAACTTTAAACAGTACCGAGGGAAGAATATTTGATAGCACATACGAAGCACAAGTAAATCGCTACGGTAACGGAAAGGTTATTAGAGGAATAGCCATTAACGGCAAGGGCGGCTACCTCAATCAAAAAAATCAATACATAATGTTCGACAGCACTATCCAACTATACAATGGAGCTAGCACGACTTGGAAACATGGATTTTCTTACAGCGCGTCCGCAAACATATAGCATCCGGCATACCATATGATTAGTCTCGGGGCCAAGAGGGGCATTCCCTTCTTGGCCCCGACTTATTATGCCTGGATTCATCACAACACGCAGCAATCTCCCAGCTACTCTACATGCTCACGTCATGGGTTCCTGCACGTTCTTGCAAGATATCAACCGCGTATTTTGGCAAAGCCCTTTAACCCCAAAATAAACACAGAGTACTCCGCATTACGCTGGTATAGTAGGCACCGCATAGTTTCAGGGTTGGGTGCAATTCCCTACCGGCGGTAACTGGCGGATCGGCGCGAAGCCGGCCGGACCGCGCGGCTGCACAAGGCAGAGCGCGCCAGAAGCCCGCGACCCGCGCAAGCGGCTGACCTGGTGAGATTCCAGGGCCGACGGTACAGTCCGGATGGAAGAAACGGAGGCGACTGCCATGAGCAGCTCATCCACCACACACGTCAATACCAAAAAGATCGCACTCGCGGCCCTCTTTACCGCCGCGTCGCTCGTGCTGAGCTTCGTGCAGATTCCCATCTTCCCGGCGGCGCCGTGGCTCATGTACGATCCCTCGGGTATCGTCTGCCTCATCGCGGCGCTCGCCTTCGGGCCCAAACTGGGCGCTGCGGTCGCCATCATCTCGTGGGTGCCGCGCGTCTTCCTCGACCCGTTCGGCGCACCCATGGGCATGCTCTCGACCTGCGCGTTCATCATTCCTGCCGCACTCATCTATGCACGCGGTCGCACGCGCACGAGCTCTCTTGCGGGCATGGTCGCAGGCGCGGTCCTCTCCATCGTGGTCGCCTGCGTCGCGAACCTCTTCGTGACGCCGCTCTACGCAGGCGTGACCATGCAGGACGTGGTCTACATGATCGTTCCGATTCTCCTGCCCTTCAACACGCTCAAGATGGTTATCAACGTCGTTGCCGGCCAGGTGCTGCTCGCACCCTGCATGAATGTGCTGGGCAAGCAGGCCGGCTCTCCCGGGCACGGCGACTCCGCGCACACCTCGGCCGCGTAGATGCTCGGCGGGCGGCGTACTTCGGTGCCCCGCCCTCGATGCACTTTGGCGCCCGCGCCCTCGACGCCCCAAAGTAGCGCACCCATCGTACGCATACGACCATTCTCTACCGTCCCTTTTGCTCAGGCGTTTCATCGTGCAGACTCACTCTTCGACAATCATCGCCGGATCCACTGCCGACCCCGAGGCCGACCCCATCATCGAGCTCCACAACGTGCACTTCTCGTATGCAGGAGCTGATGAAGAGGCCCTTCGCGCCGTCACACTCAGCGTGGCGGCGGGCGAGCATCTCTGCGTCCTCGGCAGCAACGGGTCGGGTAAATCAACGCTCGCGCAGCTCATTAATGCACTGCTCGCGCCCACGGACGGATCGGCTCGCGTGTGCGGCATCGACGCCGCAGCGCAACCGGAGCGCACGCTTGAGCTGCGCCGCCAGGTCGCGATGGTGTTCCAGCACCCCGATGACCAGATGGTGACGAGCGTCGTTGCAGACGACGTTGCCTTTGGACCCGAGAACCTCGGCGTGCCGCAGCCGCGAATCGCCGCGCGCGTTGAGGAGGCGTTGGCGGCAGTGGACATGCTCGACTACGCCCAGGCAGACCCGGCCGACCTTTCGGGCGGTCAGCGTCAGCGTATCGCCATCGCGGGCGCGCTTGCCATGCATCCCCGCGTACTCGTGCTCGATGAACCGGCCGCAATGCTGGATGTTGCGGGCCGACGCGCCATTCAGCGCATCACACGCGACCTCAATGAGCGGGGCATCACCATCGTGCACATCACACACTTTATGGATGATGCCCTAATTGCGGGGCGCGTTGTTGTCATGGACAGGGGGCGCATCGCCCTCGAGGGCACGCCGGAGGAGGTGTTTGCCCAGCGCGATGCCATTCATTCGCTTGGGCTTGAGCCGCCGTTTACCCTGCAGCTCGCCCACCGGCTGGAGGCCGTCCTGCCCGAACTCCCCGCAGCGAGCGATGCCGAAGAGCTCGCCCGCACGATCGCGCATGCTGCGACAGCGAACACGTCAACACGGTCGGGCGCACCTCGTCCGACGATGCCCACACGTTCTGAGGCGCATCGCACGACAGCACCCGCACGTTCGGGCGGAAATAGCTCATTTGGCTCCGATTTTCCATCTGAAAATTCGCACTTCACGCCCGAACGTGAGCAGGAGGCGCAGACAGCAACCCCGAGCGCAGCTCAAACGGCAGCTATCGAGTTCCGCGACGTCACGTTTTCGTACGCAGATGAGCAGAACGCTCGCAAACGGCTCGGACTCCTCGCGCGCCTGCGAAAGCGCCGCGGCCGCCGTGCAACCCCCCACGATCCGTGCGGACCACTTGCCCTCGACAGCGTTTCGTTCACCGTCCCCGCCGGCAGCCTTACCGCACTCATCGGCCATACGGGCTCGGGCAAGTCGACCACCGTCGAGCTTGCGTGCGCGCTCAAAGTGCCCAACGTGGGGGCCGTGCGCGTTAACGGTATCGACACCGCCGACCTTTCGCGCCGCAGCGAGCTCAGATCGCAGGTGGGCTACGTGGCGCAACTGCCTGAGCGCCAGCTTTTTGCCCAAACCGTCTTTGACGACGTCGCATTTGGCCCCCGCAACCTCGCGCTTTCGGATGCCGAAGTATCCGATCGCGTCAACGAAGCACTCGCGCGCGTTGGGCTCGCCGCTACGCCCGAACTTCTCGGCCGCTCCCCCTTCGCGCTCTCCGGCGGGCAGCAACGCGCCGTCGCCATCGCCGGCGTGCTCGCCATGTGCACTCCCATCCTCGTGCTCGACGAGCCCATGGCGGGACTCGACCCCGCCGGCCAGCGCCGCATGCGCAAACTGATCGCACAGCTCAAGCATGATGGCCGGACCATCCTTGTCGTCACGCACAGCATGGACGACGTGGCCGGACTCGCAGACCACGTTGTTGCGCTCGAACACGGCCACCTCGCCGCAGTTGGCACGCCACGGCAGGTGTTCGCCCAAGCCGCCAAGCATGTGCCCGGCGTGCCCGCTGCGCTCGCTTTCTCACAACGGCTTGAGGAGCACGGCATGAAGCTGGACGGCAATCCGCTTACCCTCGATGAACTCGCAGATTGCCTCGTAAAGCACCTTGGCGGTGCTTTCCCCGAGGAGGTGCGCCATGGCCGCCCGCATTAGCATCGGCAGATATTATTCGGCGGATTCCCCCATCCACCGCCTCGACCCGCGTCTCAAGCTCATCGCCGCCATCATCTACATGGCGAGCTGCCTCTTTGTATCGAATGTTCCCACGCTGCTGCTCGCGGGCGCGCTCATTGTGCTCGCCATGGCACTTGCCCGGATCCCGCTTGGCCGCGTTCTTTCGCAGATCAAACCTGCCATGTACTTTCTCGTTATTACCTCCCTGTTCAACCTGTTTTTTGTTCACACCGGCACTGTGCTTGCAGCCATTAGGCCGTTTTCGTTTACCACCGGAGGAGTTAGCTCGGCGGTTTTCTATACGCTGCGATTTCTATTGCTGCTGCTCATGGGGTCGCTGCTCATGCTCACCACGCAACCGATGGCCATCACCGACGCCGTCGAGCGCCTTTTCTCTCCGCTCGAGCGGCTCGGCGTACCGGTGAGCCAGGCAACGCTTATCCTTTCGATCGCGCTGCGGTTTGTACCGGTGCTCAGCCAGGATGCGCAAAATATCGTCATTGCGCAAACGGCCCGCGGGGCACAGCTCGAAGGCAAAGGAGCGCTCAGCTACGCACGGGCCTGCGTGCCCCTCTTGGTGCCCCTCTTTGCAAGCGCCGTGCGTCACGCCGACAACCTCGGTCGCGCTATGGACGCCCGCTGCTACACCGGCGGGCCGGAGCGCACCCACTACCACGTCATGTGCTTTACCCGCCGCGACGCCGTTGCCGCCGCGGTGCTCGCGCTCTACCTTGTTGCGCTTGCCGCAGCAAGCGTCTTCGCCTAAACGTGAAAAACACCGCGCCGCTCGCCTCTGGTGCGACATGCCCGCGAGCGGCGCCTCGTCGCCAGCCATCGAGCCTGCTGCATCCATGCATTTGAGCACATCCCCGCTCAAGAAGAATCGGCCTGGCTGGAGTCAATCACAGCCAGACCGATTGTCTTCCAAGCAGAGCGCCGCCGTCTGTTAGCCTAGGTCTTCACCATTTGTAGCGATAACGCGCTGGCGCCATGCGAAGCTGTCTTTCTTAAGACGCTTGCCCGTGCCGTTGCCCTTGTCATCAAGATCAACGTACACGAATCCGTAGCGCTTGCTCATCTCACCCTGCGAGCAACTCACGATATCAATCGGGCCCCATGTGGCATAGCCGAACACGCCTACGCCGTCGCGCACCGCTTCACGCATGGCCTCAATATGAGCGCGCAGGTAGGCGATACGGTACTCATCGTGCACATGGCCATCCTCAGTCACCTCATCAAGCGCGCTAAGCCCGTTCTCAGCGATGAAAATCGGCAACCGATAGCGATCCCAGTACTCGTTGAGGAAGATTCTGAAGCCCAGAGAATCAGTTCCCCAGCCCCAGATCGACTTCTCGATGTGCGGGTTCAGCACCTCTCGCCTGGACGAGTCGAGTCCTCGACCTTGGTGAAATAGCACGAGAACGAGACAAAGTCCACAGTTCCCTCCGCCAAGATGCGCGCTTCTTCCTCGGTTATACCAAGGTCAATACCATGCTCGGCAAAGTAGCGCTTCGCATAGCCAGGATAAGCCCCACGCACCGGCACGTCGGTGTAGAAGAAGTTCCCAAGCTGACGATGCTTGAACGCTGCATAGGCATCGGCAGGCTTGCAGGTGGCGGGATAGTGCAAGTCGTCACCGAGCATTACGCCCACACGCGCTTCAGGATCAATCTCATGGGCGAGCAGCACCGCCTGTGCATTTGCCACAAACTGGTTGTGCAACGCCCGGTATACCGTCGCATCACCCGGAGTGAACGAATCCGCCGTGAGCCCTAGGCGTTCTCAAGTCGCTGCGAAAAGGAGCGCCTGTCGAAGGGCACCGGCCCCGGGCATGACCACCCTCCCCGGGCGCGACAGCTCCTATTCGCCGCCGTCCTCGGTGCGCCTAGATGCCGCCTCCGCCGAGCAGCCCTTTGAGGACCTGCTCGGGATCGGCCGAGCCGCCGCGCGGCACCAGCGCGGTAATCTTCTTCTGCATCTTAAGCTCGTGCAGCTGGTCCTCAAGCTCGCGAACGCGGCTGCGGAGCTTCTCGTTCTCGCGCTCGCGCTCTTCGGCACGCTCCTTCATATCGAGGATGCGCACCACGCCGGCGAGGTTGATGCCCTCGTCGGTAAGCTGGTTGATGAGCTCAAGCCGCTCGATATCCGCGCGCGAGTACAGGCGCGTGTTGCCGCCCGAGCGCTTAGGATTCACAAGCCCCTTGGATTCATAGACGCGCAGCGTCTGCGGGTGCATGCCCGTGAGCTCCGCCGCCACGCTGATCATGTACAGTGGCTTATCTCGATCGGACTGAGCCATCGCACTCAACTCCTCCGGGTCTTTGAATCCAATGCGTTGCGCGCGCCCCACAACAAGCTCCGGGGCACGCGCAACGCGTTCTAGCTACATCTTAGCGCGATACCGATCAACATTCGCACGGTAGTCGCGGTGGTCGGCGTCACGCAGCTTCTCAAGCGCAGCACGCTCATCGTCGCTCAGGCGATCGGGGGTGCGCACCTCAATCTTTACCAGCAGCGCACCGGTACGGCCGCGGCGCTTCACATCGGGTGCGCCCATCTCGCGGAAGCGGAAGGTCTTGCCCGACTGCGTGCCCGCCGGAATCTTCAGGCGCACCGTCCCGCCACCGGGCGTCGGCACCTCGATCTCGCACCCCAGTGCAGCCTCGTACACAGAGACGGGCAGCGTCATGGTAACGTCTGCGCCATCGCGCTTGAACAGCGGATGCTGCTCGACATGCGTGATCACCAGCAGGTCTCCACGCTCACCGCCGTTTGCCCCGTATTCGCCACGGCGCTTCAAGCGAACGCGCCCACCGTCGACGGCGCCGGCAGGCACCGGTACGCTCACCGTCTGCCGCTCCCCGGTCGAGGGGATGCGATAAGTGATCGTTTGGGACGTGCCGCGGAACGCGTCTTCGGCCGATATATCGATGGTGACCGTAAGGTCTTCGCCCTTGCGCACGCGGTTTGCCGCGCGCCCGCCCATGCCGCCGAAACCCTGGCCCCAATCGCCACCAAAGGCACCGTCACCGTTGAAGATGCTGCTGAAGATGTCGCTCCAGCCCCCAGCGCCCGCGCCGCCGGTGTAGGTATACGCACCGCCCGCGCCACCGCCCGGCATGCCGCCGAACATCAGCATCTGGTCGTACTCTTTGCGCTTCTTTTCATCGGACAGCGTCTCGTACGCCTCGCTGATCTCTTTAAACTTGTTCTCATCGCCGCCCGCATCTGGATGGTATTTCTGAGCGAGCTTGCGGAATGCGCTCTTGATTTCTTTCTCGGAGGCGTCGCGCTTCACCCCGAGCACATCGTAGAAGGTCTTCTGCGCCATGGCGCTTGCCCCCTTTCGTCATTCATCTTCCCAAACGTGATAAAACGAACCCGGTTCGTTTTATCATTTCCAGGCTTCATGGCTCTATCAAATCGGGCCCCGAAACTGTCGCTTCGGAGCCCGGTTACTACTCAGCAGCCTCGTCGGAAGCTGCGTCAGGTGCTTCCTCGCTCGCCTCGGGTTCCGGCGCGGGGCGTTTCTCGCCACCATAGGTGACCGTCACCATCGCCGCCCTGAGCACGCGGTCGGCCATGCGGTAACCCTTCTGGTACACGTCGTTGACCGTCTCGTCGTACTGCTCCGGATCCTCCACGCGGCCCACGGCCTGGTGCTCGAGCGGATTGAACGCCTCGCCCTTGGGGTCGATCGCCTCAACGCCCTCATGGCCAAACACGTCGAGCATCTTGGCGCGCACGGCCTCCACACCATCGACGAACTGCGAGAACGCTTCGTCCATCTCCTGCGTGCGAGCATGGTCGATGGCACGCTCCATGTCGTCGAGCACGGGCAGCAGCGCCGTCACGAGCTTCTCGGTTGCACGGCTCTTCTCGGCCAAGCGCTCGCTCGCGGTACGACGGCGGTAGTTATCCCAATCCGCCTGCAGGCGAGCCACGCGATCTTGCGCCTCGCGCACCTTGGCGTCGGCCGTTGTGGCCGTCTCCTCGGCAGCAGCAAGCTTCTTACGCACCTCGGCGAGCTCGTTTTGAGCCTGCTCGTACTTGAGCTTGAAGTCGTTCGCAGCGGCCTCTTCGCCAGCGCGGATGGCAGCCTCGACCATTTCCTCCTCGGTCATGGCCTGCGATGCCGCAGCCTGCTCGGGAGTGTCATCGCGGTCGGCGGGCTCTGCCGAAGCGGCCTCGGCAGCGGTCTCATCGGATGCAGCCTGGGCCTTCGCGACCTCGTCATCTGCTTCTACGGGAATCTTCACGTCCCTCTCCTCAGAGTCATCGGAGGCGGCAGCAGCGGCCGCCTCCGTGCGAGCTTTCTTGGCGAACATTACTTGTCCTGATCGTCGTCGACAACCTCGTAATCGGCATCGACCACGTCGTCATCGGAGCTGGCTGCCGCCGAGCCACCCGTTTCCTGCTGGGCATCGGCGTACACAATCTGCGCCAGCTTGTAGGCAACCTCCTGCAGCTTGTCGCCAGCGGCCTTGATGGCGTCCACATCGGTGCCCTCGAGCGCCTTCTTGGCCTCGGAGATGGCAGCCTCGGCCTCGCCCTTCACGTCCGCAGAGACCTTGTCGCCCAGGTCGGCGATGGTCTGCTCGGTGGAGTAGCAGAGGCTGTCGGTCTGGTTGCGGACCTCGACCTCCTCCTTCTGGCGCTTGTCTTCCTCGGCATGGGCCTCGGCGTCCTTGACCATGCGGTCGACTTCCTCGTCGGAAAGCGCGGTGGAGCCGGAGATGGTGATCTGCTGCTCCTTGCCGGTGCCCTTGTCCTTAGCCGAGACGGTCACGATGCCGTTGGCGTCGATGTCGAAGGTGACCTCGATCTGCGGCACGCCGCGGCGCGCAGCCGGGATGCCAGTGAGCTGGAACTTGCCGAGGCTCTTGTTGTCGCGCGCAAGCTCGCGCTCGCCCTGGAGGACGTTGATCTCGACGGACGTCTGGTTATCGGCGGCCGTGGAGTAGATCTCGGTCTTGGAGGTCGGGATCGTGGTGTTGCGGTCGATCATCTTGGTCATGATGCCGCCCATGGTCTCCACGCCGAGGCTCAGCGGGGTCACATCGAGCAGCAGGATGCCCTGGACGTCGCCGGTGAGCACGCCGCCCTGAACAGCCGCGCCGTCTGCCACGACCTCGTCCGGGTTCACGGACATGTTGGGCTGCTTGCCGGTCATGTTCTTCACGAGCTCCTGAACAGCGGGCATACGCGTGGAGCCGCCGACCAGGATGACCTCGGTGAGGTCAGAGAGCTTGAGGTTCGCGTCGCGCAGGGCGTTGGTCACCGGCTGCTTGCAGCGCTCGAGCAGGTCGTGCGTGATGCGCTCGAACTCGCCGCGGGTGAGGTCGTAGTTGAGGTGCTTGGGGCCCGAAGCGTCCGCCGTGATGAACGGCAGGTTGATGTTGGTGGTCTGCGCAGCGGAGAGCTCCTTCTTGGCGTTCTCGGCGGCCTCCTTGAGACGCTGGAGCGCCATGGGGTCCTGGCGCAGGTCGATGCCGTTGTCCTGCTTGAACTTGTCGGCCAGCCAGTCGATGACGCGCTGATCCCAGTCGTCGCCGCCCAGGTGGTTGTCGCCGTTGGTCGCGAGCACCTCGAAGACGCCGTCGGCAAGGTCGAGGATGGAGACGTCAAAGGTGCCGCCGCCCAGGTCGAAGACGAGGATGCGCTGGTCGGAGCCCTTCTTGTCGAGGCCATAGGCGAGGGCCGCGGCGGTCGGCTCGTTCACGATGCGCTTGACGTTGAGGCCAGCGATCTTGCCAGCGTCCTTGGTGGCCTGGCGCTGAGCGTCGTTGAAGTAGGCAGGCACGGTGATGACGGCGTCGGTGACGGTCTCGCCAAGATACTTCTCGGCGTCGGCCTTCATCTTCTGCAGGATCATCGCGCTGACCTGCTCGGGCGTGTAGTCCTGGCCGTCGATATCGGCGACGGCGCGGCCACCCTGGCCTTCCTTGACGCCGTACGGCACGGTCTTGATCTCGGACGAGACCTCGCTGTACTTACGGCCCATGAAGCGCTTAATGGAGAAGACAGTGTTCTTCGGGTTGGTGACCGCCTGGTTCTTAGCGGCCTTGCCCACGACGCGGTCGCCATCGGCGCGGAAGCCGACGACGGACGGGGTGGTACGGTCGCCCTCGGCGTTTACGATGATCGTGGGCGATCCACCTTCGAGAACCGCCATCGCCGAGTTGGTGGTACCCAGGTCAATACCAAGAATCTTGTTGCCCATGAGTGTTCCTTTCCTTTTGAGCTGTCCCGCCGCATGCGAAACACGGCTCTTTTGTTCGTTCGGTCTTTATCATATCCCGTTGATGCACAGGTTATACTCGGCGATTCACAAAATCTAAGTCAATACATATAAGATTTCTTATTACACGCAACGATAGGTAATCTCAGGGTAGGAGCGCCAAGCGATATGCGGCGTTGATCATGGGCACGCGGCGCCGGAACAAGGGCGGGTTCCATGCCCGTCCGCGCGCGTTGTCGAAAGCACCTGCGCAAATGGTTTGCGTGCAGTGCGTTCTATACCCGCCCGCATGCGCTGCCGGCGGATTCTGGACAAGGCGGGGATTCTCGGGCGTGTTTCGGACACTGTGGGCATTGCCGGGCGGATTCTAGACATGGGAGAGATTGTCGGGCGACATTTCACCATTCTGAACGCCCTGAGCGTCCGAATGTCGCCCGATAACGATTCCAATGTCCAGATATCGCCCGACAGCGCGAGGCGTGCCCGGATTCCGCCCGACAACGCGCGGCGTTTCCGGATTCCGCCCAGCATCGCTAGGCCTTCACGGGGCGCCCAGCGCGCACGCAAAAAGTTCCCCTCGCCTTACTCGGTGAACGGCAGAAAAAGACGGTCTGCGAGGGTTGCAATGAGACGGGCGCGCGGTATATTAAGCCACAAGAGTCTCGATGAACTTTCGCCAAACCACATCGAGCATCTATAAGAGGAGGAATCACTATGGCCCATCCCGTTATTGAAGCCGATGAGTGCATCGCTTGCGGCGTTTGCGTTGACGACTGCCCCCAGGGCGTTCTGGAGCTCCAGGACGTTGCTACCGTGACTGACGAGGATTCCTGCATCGCCTGCGGCGTGTGCGTGGAGAGCTGCCCCGCCGGCGCCATCACCGAGATCGCCGAGGACTAGCTTTTACCGCCTCATCGGCATACTCGAGCTATTCGCTCATGAAGACGGGTCCTTCGGGGCCCGTTTTTCGTTTGCCGGAGGAGCTCAGCGCGCAACTTTTCACGCTTGTGGCAATCGAGACACGATTGGTGGTACATGAGCTCGGTTGAAACCGAGCTCGCAACGCATCACACCACCCAGAAGGCAGTATTTCCTGCGAATATTAGAGTCATCCCGCTGTTCAGGTGCCCGTTTCCACCGATGCAACGGCTCCGAAACGCTCAACGAGCACCCTCTAGTACCACTAATCGTATGCATTTTGACACGAGGCCAAAAGTTACAGAGAGGGAAGGTCGCCATCCAGCTGACAGCCCGAGCTTAGTGGCGCGCAAGCCGACATCACTTACTTAAATCACTTGCTTAACTTCATCCGCATGATTAGTACGGCGCCCCCAGCGGCGGAAGCTGCTTGAGATAGGCCCACATGCGCTGCTTTGCCCGTCCATCGGCAAGCGCGGCCTCGAATCCATCGAGGGCAAGCACGCGCCTTCCAAGAACATGAGCGACGAGCCCCGGAGCGAGCATCGCCATGTCGAACTGCTCGATGCGAGCAAGCTCCTCGGCATATGCCTCGCGCATGATCGACGCAGCGGTATCATCAAGCAGAACGACGGCCTCGGGATCAAGCGCCTCAAGCGCCTCGCGGAACAAGGCCGGGGGCAACGGCCGCCCCGAAGCTACCTCAGGCGCAGCGCCTTCCCCTTCCGGCCCTGCGATGGCAGACAGCGCGCAGAACTCCTCCGGTGCGTATCCAAGGCGCTCGAGCGCAGCTGCCAACGCCGCGCCATCGGCGCCGGCGAGCAGCTCCCCACCCGCAAGCTCGTTAGCATTGAGCTCGCCCTTCACCAGGACTATGGCCGAGAACGCGTTCCCACGCATGCAAACGCCGCGCGCGGCAAGCGCATCCAGCTCCTGCTGCGCCGCCGCAAGCAGCGCGTTCCTTCGATCGGCATTCGAGACAGCCATGGTTCCCCCTTGTTAGATGGGCGATACCTGAAAACTCGCGAAACAACGGCGCATCGCTGTTGCGCGGGCCTGCAAGCACACGAACCCGTAAGCACACGGGCGCCCACTTCTCCGCGAGCGCGTGGACACGCGTGCCACGAGCCGCATCGCTCGCGGGCGCGGGGCAAGCGCTCGGCATCGCGCATCCTTATTGTAGCGGTGACAGCATCAACGCGAACGAGCGCGCACTGCGCCCAGCACGTGGGGGAGCAATAAAAGGCTGCTCCATCTGCAACGAGAACGCTGAGGTGGGTATAACCGCACTGTCTCGATTTATCCGCGCCTTTGAGCGCGCCTCACATAAGGAGGAACCATGGCAGCAATTACCGAGGTCAATGTCTCCAATTTTGACGCTCTGCTTGCTAACGACCTACCCGTTCTCATCGATTTCTGGGCACCGTGGTGCGGCCCGTGCCGCATGGTTTCGCCCATCGTCGACCAGCTTGCCGATGAGCTCGATGGCCGTCTCGTCATAGGCAAATGCAACGTGGACGAAAACCAGGACATCGCCATGAAATATGGCGTCATGTCCATCCCCACGCTCGTGATCCTCAAGGGCGGCCAGGAGGTCAACCGCATCGTGGGAGCTATGCCCAAGCCCGCCCTCACCGCCGAGATTGAGAAGAGCCTGTAACGGTTCGGCTCCCTATGCGAGCGACACGGACGCAACGACAACGTAGTACACTGAAGCCCCGGGTTGCCGGGGCTTTTTCATACCGGGATTCGCACCTGATGCCAAACGGCGAACTACGGTCGAACACGGCCTCAAGGAGGACCTATGCACGATGTGGGCATGAATATGAGCCAGCTCGCCATGAGCGTAAAGCAGGTTGACAATACGATCGAGCTCGCTCGGTCTTGGAGCCACGATTTGTTCCATGCAACTGAGGCGTACGACATGGAGCGCATCGGCTCCAAGCTGGCCCAAGCGATGCGGTCGCTCGATGAGGCGCGCGCCGCGCTCGAAGGCTACGAAGAGGCCATCGAAGCCGACCATAATTCGGTGGGCACCGTCCGGCTGGTGTAGCGATGGACGCCGCGCGCCCCGAGGGCCATACCGAGCGCTTCAACAACGCCGAGCCCGCCGACCATGCATGCGCAAACGCGTGTGATGATTTTGCAGGGCAGGCATGCTCATCAGACCAGGCGGGAGCAGCCGTGCACGCCAGCTCGGCCGATCTCGTCCGGTTCTCGGTTGCCGTGCCAGAAGACCTGCTCGCCGCTTTTGACGAGCAGACCGCACGCCGCGGTACCGGAGCCAACCGCTCCGAGGCAATCCGCGACCTCATGCGTGCCGCACTCGTCAAAGACGAGTTGAGGACACCAACGGCGCAGGTCATAGGATCGCTGACGATGATCTACGACCATCACACCGGCGACCTCACCCGACAGCTGGACGAGATTCAGCACGATTACACGGCCGAGATCGTCTCAACCATGCACGTGCACCTGGACCACCACAATTGTCTGGAAATCCTTGCGGTGCGCGGCCAGGGCGCGCGCGTCTATGAACTCGCCGACAAGCTGCTCGGCCTGCGCGGCGTACACCACGGTGAGCTCACCTGTGCCGCCACCGGCGCGAGCCTGGAGCGGTAACTGGATACGGGAATGGCGCTGGTTCACATCCACATAACCGGAATCGTTCAAGGCGTGGGTATGCGGCCGTTTGTGTACCGTGTGGCAATGGCGCACGGGATAAGCGGCTGGGTGCTCAACGCGGGCGACGGCGTGCACATCGAGGCATCGGCCGAGAACGCCTCCGCGCTCGACGCGTTCGTGCGCGCGCTGCGCGATGAGGCACCGGCGGCAGCGCGGATTGACGGCATCGAGGTTGTCGGGCGCGCGGGCGGCGCGGATGACGCGGGAGCCGACACACCGCAGGGAGCGACGCCGGAAGGCTCCTCGCCGACCTTCCGCATCGTCGCATCGGATGACGAGACGGAGCGCACCACGCTCGTCTCGCCAGATATCGCCACCTGCCCCGATTGCCTGCGCGAACTCTTTGATCCCGCCGACCGGCGCTATCACTACCCATTCATCAATTGCACCAACTGCGGACCACGGTTCACCATCATCCGGTCGCTCCCCTACGACCGGCCCGCCACATCAATGGACGCATTCCACATGTGCCCCGCATGTGCGACGGAATACGCCGACCCCGCCGACCGGCGCTTCCATGCGCAGCCCAATGCGTGCTTCTCCTGCGGCCCGCACATCACCTGGCGTGAAAAGGTCCAAACAGGCACCGATGCGTGGAAACGGCGCGGCGGAATCACCCCTGCTGTTGGCACCACACGCCAGAAGAGCGATGCCATCATCGAACGCTGCGCCGAGATGCTGGCAGCCGGCGGCATCGTCGCTATCAAGGGGCTCGGCGGCTTCCATCTTGCCTGCGACGCATCGAATGAACATGCCGTGCGCGACCTGCGCCGGCGCAAGCGCCGGTCCAACAAACCGCTCGCCGTCATGGTTGGCAACATAGAAGGCGCCCGGGCGCTTTGCACGATCGACGAAGCCGAGGCGGAGCTGCTCACCGGATCCATCCGGCCCATCGTCCTGCTGCGCCGCCGCAAGCAAGACGAACGCAACGACGAATGGGGCGCTGAACAGGGCAAAGGCGGCAGCGGCCACAGCCCTAAAGGCGACGCAAGCAGCCGCCCCGAAGGCGACGGGAACGACAACTCCAGTAGCAACGGAAGCGATTGCCCCTCGCTTGCGCCATCTGTCGCTTTCGATCTGCCCGAGCTCGGCATCATGCTCCCGTACACTCCGCTCCAGCACCTGCTGCTCGCCGCCTGTGATGCGCGTGGCGTGCACACACTTGTCATGACCAGCGGAAACGTAAGCGAGGAACCCATCGAAACCGATGACGAGCTTGCTTGGGCCCACTTGGTCGAAGGCGGTCTCGCCGATGCGCTGCTCGGCAACAATCGCGCCATTCTCACCCGGTACGACGACTCGGTCGTACGCGTGGTCAACGGCAACGTCATGCCCGTGCGCCGCGCGCGCGGATACGCTCCGCAGCCACTCGACCTCTCTCGCTGCGCACCCAGTCCAGAAACGCAGCAGGGCACGGCCCCGCACGGTGACATCCCGTGCACCCTCGCCTGCGGCCCCGAGCAAAAAGCAACCATCGCCCTCACGCGCGAACAGCCCGATGGCAGCGCACTGTGCTTCGTGTCCCAGCACATCGGCGATGTTGAAAATGGCGAGACGTTCGACGCCTGGCACGAGGCGCGCCATCGCATGTCGAGCCTTTTCGAGCTTGAACCCCATGCGCTCGCCTGCGATCTTCACCCAACCTATCTCTCGAGCCAATGGGCGCGCGCCGAAGCATCTGAGGATGGGCGCCCGCTCATCGAAGTGCAGCACCACCATGCACACATCGCGTCGGTAATAGCCGAAATCACTGCGCGCGGCATCATCGGCCCTGCGGAGCAGGTGCTTGGCATTGCGCTCGACGGCACGGGAGCGGGAACCGACGGCACCGTATGGGGCGGCGAGGTCATGGTTGCGAGCCTGAGCGGTTTCACGCGAATGGCGCACCTAAAACCCTGGCGGCTCCCGGCCGGGATGGCTTCCGTGCGCGACGCGCGGCGCAATGCGTTCTCGCTGCTGCACTCCTGCGAGCTGCTCGACCATCCGGGAGCGCGCATGCTTGTCGAGGGCCTCAGTGAAGCCGAACGCGCGGTTACCGCCACCATGATCGAGCGAGGGCTCAACAGCCCGCTGACCTCCAGCATGGGCCGCCTGCTCGATGCCATGGCGGCCATGCTCGGAATCTGCCCGAGCGCTACGTACGAGGGCGAGCCTGCCATCATGCTCGAAGCCGCGGCGTGGCGAGCGCTTGGTACTGATGGCGCGCGGCGGGCCCACGATAGGGCAGATTGTCCCGGCTATCGCTTTGCCCTGCAAGAACAATCGGTTCCCGCGCCGGACGAACAGACTCGGCAACTCAGGAGTCGCGTTGGCGAACATGCCATCGACCAGGTTATTGAGCTTGACCCGACACCGATGGTGCGCGCTGCACTCGACGACCTCTCGGCAGGGCGCCCCGTCGAAGCCATTGCAGCTGACGTGCACCTCGCCGTTGCGAAAGCCGCTTGCGATGCCTCCATCCAGATTGCGCGCCGCACCGGCATTCGCAACGTTGCGCTTTCGGGCGGTGTTTTCATGAACCGCCTGCTCTTGGGCGAGGTCTTGCAGCGGTTGCGGGCAGAAGGCCTGCGCCCGCTTGTCCCCAGCGCGGCACCCGTAAACGATGGCTGCATCGCCTACGGGCAGGCGGCCGTCGCCCGTGCGCGGCTCTGCGAACGGTAGCGTCGCGTTCGCGCGCGGTCCCGAAAACCGCAACGTAGCACATGAGAGCAACTTTAGTGAAACGCGGACACCGGGTGTCTGCGCTTCACGTAAAGGCACCGGCCCAGCCTTTCAGGCTCGTTTTTCGGCATCCGGATAGTTCGAGGCTCGAGCCGGTAGTTTTTTTGTTAACCGTCATCTATACCAACTCAGGGAGTCAACAAAACCCCAGTTGGCACTTTCAAAAAAGCCGGTCTACTCGTTAGTTCCTGAAAAACCTTCCGACTCGAGCCTCGAACACTGAGTCGGGCCCGCCACAGGCCTCATAAGCTTCGAGCGGAGTCGGCCCTCAGCGGCTTCTCAGCCCAGATCATCCCCATTCGAGGCAATCACCTTTTGATACCAAGCAAATGAGTCTTTCTTGCTGCGCTTGCCGCTGCCGCTCCCCCCATCGTCGCGGTCAACATAAACCATCCCATACCGCTTACTCATCTGCCCGGTACTCGAGCTCACCGAATCGATGGGAGACCATGCTGTATATCCAATCACGTTCGCGCCATCGTCTACAGCATCACGCATCGCCTTGATGTGAGACCGCAAATAATCGATTCGATACGCATCATGAATGGAACCGCCATCTTCAACGACGTCTGGTGCCCCTAGGCCGTTTTCAACAACCATCATCGGTATGCTGTATCGATCCTGCAGCTCGTTTATTGTGTAACGCAAACCATCTGGATCAACCTGCCATCCCCATTCCGAAGCGGATAAATAGGGATTGCGAGCTCCTCCTAGGAGATTTCCATCAACACGCTCAACTTCGGCCTTTGCTGTCGCGCAATTGGACATGTAATAGCTGAACGCGTAAAAATCAACAGCGTTCTCGCGCAGCACCTCATCGTCACCGAATTTCTCAACAGGCGCTATTCCCTCACGCTCAAACCACGCCAACGCAAATGCAGGATAAGCGCCCTTGACCAGCACATCGCTACAAAGGCGATTCATGAAGCGATCGTCGTGCTGGCAAGCGAGCATATCTTCTGGGCTGCAGGTGAGCGGGTACTTGGTTATATAGCCGATCATGCACCCAACTTGATTCAGGGGGTCTATATCGTGAGCAATCTGCACGGTCAAAGCACTAGCAACCAGTTGATGGTGCAGCGCCTGGATGCGGTCACGAAGCGGTATCCCCAGCTCGTCAACGGGGGTCCATTGATCAACCTCACGCAACGCGGGGGGAACAAGGCCCTCCGCCTTAAAGGCGCCCATCGGAAGAACGCCGAAATTGATCTCGTTGAACGGAAGCCACTTCCGAACACGACCACGATAGCGTTCAAAAAGCACCCGGGCATATCTCAAATACAGGTCGATGACTTCCCGATTAAGAAAACCGCCATACCGCCGCACAAGCTCCCATGGCATATCAAAATGGTTGATCGTTACGACCGGCTCCATCTTATACCGCTCGCAAGTCTGAAAGATGTGGTCATAGAAGCGAAGACCTTCTTCATTTGGATAATCATCGTCCCCGTGGGGAAAGATGCGCGACCATGAGATGCTCATCCGGTAGCACGTGCAACCCATTTCCGCTAAGAGGGCAAGGTCCTCTTCTATATGACTCGCATGGTCAACGGCATCGTGACTTGGATAATACGTATCGGGATGAATAACCGCATTGAAAAGACGCTTTCCGCCCGGAGCGCATCCAGTCACATGGTCTTGCAGGCTTTCGCCCTTCCCTCCAGAACGCCAACCGCCTTCAAACTGGGCTGCAGCTGTCGCCCCGCCCCACAAGAACCCTTTAGGAAACCCCACGGAATCCCTCCATTCTTCTCCGCTCCCACGCGATGATGCAACGATTACGCCCCGGCTCCCAAGCGTTCAATCGAATGCCCCAGCCATTCTGCGAGACGATCGTCGGAATAAATGAGCTCGCATGCGCGATACCGATGTTGGTAACCGCTACCAATGAACGAGACAAACGGGACGTCATCCATATAGGTTTCGGCAAGCTCATGCTCGAAGCAATACAACTGGTCTTCAATAACCTCATGTCCAACAGGAAATATGTCATGTGCGGTGTAGATGCTCGAATACTCTTGCCTACGCGCCAGCAAACTCCTGAGGCTTTGCACCGCCTGAGCGAACGGTGCCTGCTCATCCGATGAGTTGAAATACCAAACATTGTGAACGGTCACTTGATCACCCGAGAAGAGCCGTCCGTGTTTAGCATCGAGCAGCATGATGTGTCCGTAGCTGTGGCCTGGCGTATGGATTACCTCGAGTGTCACGCCGCCGAGTTCGATGATATCGCCCGCGTAAAGGAAATGAGGCCGCGTCCCCACTATTCGGCGCGAAAGAAACGCTGTCTCGTCTATTACCCCCTTGAGCTGCGGCATTTTATGCAAACGATAGTCAATAGCACGCTTTCTCAAGTCGTAGGTATCGTTTGCAAGCACCTTTCCCCAATCGAGCGGATGCACCCAGACCTCATCGAACCATCCGCAACCGAGTGCGTGATCGGGGTCGCCGTGGCTCACAACGAGCATCAGCGGTAAGGACGTAATCTGGTGAACAAGCGGACGAATGTCTTCGTACCCATACCCGATATCGAACACCAGAGCTCGCTCACGACCCACGAGAACATAGCAGTGGACGCTCTCGGTTTCCGTGATGACATAGAGATCGTCGTCGATTCGGCGAACCTCGTTGATGGGAGTCGATTCCATCGTTCACCATCCTTTTTGGTGCTGCGGCAGCCAAGCCGCCGCAGCACACCATGCGTATGAATTAGACCGTTGCCTTATCCTCGGACTTCTCACCATAGCAGCTATCGTCAAAGCCCAGCACCAAGGTGGCTACAAAGCTTACAACGATAGTCAGCGCCGCCGCGGCGATGGCAAAGTAGAAGTTTGTCATCGTGCCATCCGGATTCAAGAAGATCGGCATGGTGAAGAACGAAGGGGCACCGAAGCTGTACACGTGCACGCTGAAAACAGCGCAGAAAATCGCATTGACGATGCAGGCGATCCACGTCGCATACAACGGGCGCTTCATGCGCACGCAGATGCCGTAGAGCGTGGGCTCCGTCACGCCTGCAAGAAAGGCGGTAACCGCACAAGACATCGAAAGTGTCTTGAGATTGGGATTCTTTGTTTTGACGAAGCACGCCAACGCGACGCCAAACTGGGAAAAGTTCATTCCGATAAACGCAGGAAACAGGAAGCTATCGAATCCAACCGTCTCGAACATGGCCATGACCAGCGGAATTATTGCCAAGTGCATGCCCGTCAGCACCATAAGCGGCGCTAGGCAGCCAACAACGAGCACACTCGCCCACGGAGCCGCGCTGTTGATTGCCTCCATGGCAGCACAAAGCAAATCGCCTGCATATCCTCCCAGTGGCGCGGTGACACATAGCGCGACGGGGACCATAATCACAATGCTTGCAAAGGGTCGAAATACGAACTTTACGGCATCTGGAACAATCCGCGCAACGAGCTTCTCAACATAGCTATACACCCACACAGTAAGAATGGCGGGGATGAGCGTCGAGGTATACCCGCCCGTCATAACCGGTAGACCAAACAGCGATGAAAACTCTCCGCTTGTAGCAAGGTCGGCAAGCGTTGGGCTGACGAGCAGAGCGCCTAGAAACACACTCACCATCACATCGCAGCCAAAGCGCTTTGCCGATGTATACGCCAAGAACACGGGTAGGAAGTACAGCGCAGCGTTCCCGACCATATTCAGAATCGTGTAAGTCGAGCCATCCGCCGGCAAGCCGCCCCATCGACTCAAGATCACCAGCAACGCAGAAATGAGACCGCTTGTCATAATAAGCGGAATCGTTGGACCAACAATGGAGGAAAGCACGTTGAGCATGCGAGAAAAGATGTTTGCCTTCTCGTCTGATACCTCATGCCCCTTGGCATCGTCATCGCTCTCGGCTGCACTTTCGATATTTGGATAAAGATCAACCATTGCTTTGAATGCCTGAGCGACATCGTTTCCTACGATTACTTGCACGCCACCAACGCTCTTGACGGCACCCATAACACCCGAAATGCTCCCCAACGCATCAACATCGATCGAGCTCGTATCAACCAGCTGGAAACGCAGGCGCGTTGCGCAGTGGAACACCTTAGAAATGTTGTCAGGCCCGCCAACGCCTTCAACAACGCATCGTGCCAGAACAGCATAGTCCTTTGACATGTCTTCTCCTGCTCTCTTCACGTACGAAACTCATGGGACCCATGCATTAATCGTACGGGCTAGCAGCAATTTGTGAAGATTTCGCATTTGCGCCAGTAGTAGCGCACGCTGTTGCACTAGCACGTAATTCGGGGAGGGGTGCATCCCGCCGCACGAGCGCGCGCGTGCTAGGACGCGGGAACGTTGGCGTGCACCAGGCTTGGAAATTGCGTGTCTGGCTATTCACTCGGCAAAATACTGCTAAGGTACTCGAAGAACGGAACTGGGCCCGTCTCTCCACCATAATGGGCAATTACCACCTTCTCGATGCGCTTTCCCAAGTATGCAATAGGCTCCAGTGGCCTGCATGCCCCAATCCAGCTCTCTTCATTCAGCTCGGTCTCGATGATGCAAAGCGTTGCCGGCCCAATCGTTTCTGCGGAACGGGCAACATAGTGCCCCGAAGGATGGTTCCCCGAAGAGGTGCTCTCGTCGCTCCCAGCCTGAAGCAATGTTTCTATTGCGCGCCGAGCAAGCTGTTCATCAAGATCGACGACAGGGTACCTTCCTTCCATGGCACGTAGCGAAGAAGCGTCCATCTGAACGCGGCACGAGAGCATTTCGCGTCGAATCATCTCCAGTTGGCTACGGCTTTTCTCCTCGAGCAACGTGAAACGATGGTCCATTACTGCAAGCTGAGAATCTGACGTAATCATCAGATGAGCCCAAGCTTCATACACTTCGGCATTCGACAGGTACATATAACTCGGAATCGTGCGAACAACACCATGCATCTCGTCAGCATACAGCCCTAGTCTCCGCTCAAGTTCAAAAATGGACGAAGCGCTCTTGTCGCTCACTAGAAGAACCTGCAATCGGTCTTTCAGATTCTCAATGGCTGCGACAAGATAGAGGACCATATAGCTCAATTCTGCCTCTGGAACGCGCATGCCAAGAGCAGGCTCAAGGCACGTTTTAAGCATGTGCACCGCTAAAGGATATGTTCCAAAAAGCCGCCTTGTGTCACTACCGACACTTACACGACCAGAAGAGAGCCGCTGACTGAGGCGAACAATGTGTTCAGATACCGCAGAACGAAGCCGCAGCCCCATCTGCAAGCGAACTCCAATCGTCGACTCAACCCGGCGCTCGAAATCATCGAGTACGCGCTCTGCTGTGCCTTCACTCGGCATCTCGCTGTGGACCAAATTCAGCTCATTCAGCAAAAGCCCGATTTCATGCAGCTCTGCCGAAGTAAATTGATATCCAAAATGTGCTTGGATGACATTTGAGATATCGGACACCACGGGCACGACCTCAACGCTCCTGCAACGCATGCGTTCCTTATCGTCCTCGCAATCCGCCGCGTCGCGCGCATTCCCGTCGAGCGCAAATCCGCATTTGCTACGCACAATGGTAAACGCCAGGTATTGCACGAACGACTCGAAGGAACCGCTTGTTGCCATGACGGCATAGCCAATAAACCGATCGGCAACAAGATGGCGCAATCGATCAATATCTACCAACTGGGTCAAAGCCAGCTGTACACCCAAAAAGAGGTGCCCGTCGTCCAAGCTTCCACATTTAGTGAGCATGCTTCGCTTTCCCCGTTCTGAAGCGGTGATGCGCACTCCTTTACCGGCGAGCGATTCCAACTGAGCTCCAGGCGTTCGCGGAACAATCCGTTTCACCCGGGCGAAATGGGACATGACGGTCGAACGAGAAACATAGAGCCGTTGGGCAATGTGTTCGATACTCACGTACTCACGCTCGAACAGCAACATAACGATTATTTGACGCTCAAGAAGGTACTCCGGCGCCTCCGCATGGCGCTCCGATGAATTACGAATCTCTTGAGACGACCCGGCTCGATCAGGTACAACGATACGATATCTCAAACGTCGATTCGACTCGATACACGCCATCTCTGTCTCGGCGAATGATGCCTGATTGATTGCCTTGATCTCATTTTGGAGTGTTCGCCTGCTCACACCGAGTGCGGCAGCGAGCTCGGGTCCATGCACCCAATCGGCATATCCTTGCAGGCAAGCGATAATGCGTCGCTGGCGTTCTCTCGACACGCTCCTCCTTTCGCTTGGCCCTTGATAAGTATAGAGCGGAAGCTATAGGGGCACCGTACGAGGAGCAACTAAAAGTTCGAGGTCTGCAGACCCACCACAATATGCAGACTTTTGCAGTTTCTACTATATGCAAACTTTTGCAGATATACTGAATGCACAACGTTTTACGTCTCTGGAGGCGAACGAGCATGGCGAACCACACTACAGAGCACAGGACCGAGGACGGCCGCATCATCAAGCCGATCAGAATTCCCCGGCAGGTGGGGCTGTACGCACGTCGCGAACGCGAGGCGCAGGGTCTCACGCGCAAACAGCTCGCAAAGGCCGCCGGTGTCTCCGAACGCCTGCTCGCATCTCTCGAGCTCGGCGACGCCCCCGGCATCCGCCTCGACAAGCTGCTCGCCGTCTACGACGCGCTCGGGCTTGAGCTCTTCACCATCGGAGAGCATATCAGGGAAGAGCGCCCGTGGGAGCACAACGGGAGCTCTGCTGCCCCTGATAGCACCGGCACCGCACCAGCAACCCGCACCACCGCGCAACGTCACCGGCGCGGCGCGCGTGCAACAACCCGCACCAAACGGACCGAAAGCTCCCCAGAGCTCAGGCTATCTGATTTTCAGAGTGCATATGACAGGCTAATCGCCAACATCTTCCACGACAACAGCGGAGTCACAGCAAGGTAATTCCGCCGTACCACGTAGGAGGTATCATGGCAGAACTCTCTCTGCGCACCATCATCTGCGGGACCCCCGCTGGGACGCTCTGGCAGGATGCACAGGGCCTCGTCCATTTCAAATATGACGAGGGTTACCACGGCGCACCGCTCTCGCTTGCGTTGCCCATCTGCAACCGCACATACCACCAACAAGCATTGCTGCCCTTCCTGTTTGGCCTTCTCCCCGATGGCGAGCAGCAGCGCAAGGCCATTGCCCGCGACTTTGGCATCAGTCCCAACAATCCCGTCACCATGCTCGACTGCATCGGCCTTGATTGCCAAGGCGGCGTGCAATTCTGCCGAGAGGAGCGCGTTGATGACGTACTCGCCCGCATAGGCGAATACCGTCCGCTGGCCGACCATGAAATTGCGTTGCGCCTCAAAGCGATACGCTTGGATGACGAGGCGACATGGGTCGGCGAGGAGGAAAGCTGGTCGCTCGGTGGCAATCAAGGGAAATTCGCCCTGGGACTGCGCGATGGCGCATGGTGCTCCTGCATCGGCTCGGCCCCCACAACGCACATCATCAAAAACGGTGTCGTGGGCTTTAAGCTACAAGCGCTGAACGAATTCGTCTGTATGAAGGCCGCCGAACGAGCGGGTGTGCCCACGGCACATGTCGACTACCGGCTCTTCGAAGACGAACCGGCGCTCATCATCGAACGCTACGACCGCACCATCGGAGAAGACGGGACGATTCTGCGCGCACATCAAGAAGATCTTTGCCAGGCACTTGGGGTCATGCCGTTCCAGAAATACACCGCAGACGGCGGGCCCGCTGCTCGCGACGTTCTCACCCTTTTGGGAACTACCCCGGCCGCGCGTCTTAACATGCTGTTGTTCACGTTGATGTTGTTCTTTAATTATCTTATCGGGGGCACCGACGCTCACGCGAAGAACTATTCGCTACTACTTGGGACAGAGCATAACGTCGCGCTTGCCCGCATGTACGACGTGGCCTCAGGCTTTGCCTATGACCGGCTGCGACGGCACGGGCGGCTCGCCATGGCGATTGGCGGGGAGAATCGCTTCGGACGCGTGGGATCCGGCGCGCTAGAGCGCTATGCGCAGTCAGGACCGTTCGAGCAGTTCGGCCTCGGAGTTGCCAGTTGCCGGGCCCTCATGATGGACCTCGCCCAGGAGATACCCATCAGCCTCGCCGAGGTTTTTGACGAGTATGCGGCCATCCCCGGCATGGACGAACTGCGCGAGCGCCTTGAGCCGCCCATCATCGAGAACTGCGAGCGCACGCTCGAGTTGCTGTAACGATGTGCGGCGAATGAAACGCAGACACCCGGTGCCTGCGTTTCACTCAAAGCCTCAAACACTGAGCTCGGTCCATCGCGGGCCCCGTGTTGGGCCTCACGCAAGAAACTCCCACGGCCTCGCCGCATCAAACCAGCCCCGCATTTGCCCGCGGGCGAACGCGGCGGTACCATCTACCCGAACGAGCTCCCACCCACTATCTCGACCAAAGGGGCAGTCTATGTGCCTTGCCATTCCGGGATCCATCGTAGCCATCGAGGGAACCAACGCCACCATTGACATGCTCGGCGTGCAGCGCCGCATCTCCATCTCGCTCACGCCGCAGGCCCAGGTTGGCGACTATGTACTCGTACACGCCGGCTTCGCTATCGAGGTTATCGACGCCGAAGAGGCCCGCCGCACCATCGAGCTCGTGCGCGAGCTTGATGAGCTCACCGAAGAAGACCTCGCCGGCGCCGAGGCATCCGCATGATGGGGCATGACCACACGAACGTGCAGAGCGTCGGCGCTCCCATCGACACCACGGCGCACCAGCACTCCACCGCTGCCGCAACCACTGCCGCCGCGAACAGCGCTCAGCACGACATGGACCTTTCGTCCTTCCGCGATCCCAAGCTCGCGCGTGAACTCATCGACCGCATACACCGGCTTGTAGGCAACCGCCGTATCAACCTCATGGAAGTATGCGGCACGCATACCGTGAGCATCGGGCGCTACGGATTTCGTTCGATTATGCCCGAGGGCCTGCGGTTGCTTTCTGGCCCCGGCTGCCCCGTCTGCGTGACCGCGAACCGCGATATCGACCATGCCATCGCGCTCGCCCGCACCGAGGGAATCACGGTGGCCACCTTCGGCGACATGATGCGCGTGCCCGGCAGCACCTCGTCGCTCGCCGCAGAGAAATCCGCTGGGCGCGACGTTCGCATTGTCTACTCCCCTCTCGACGCGCTCGAACTCGCAACCGAGCTGCCCGATCGCAACGTCGTCTTCATGGGCGTGGGCTTCGAAACCACGACTCCCGCCATCGCTGCCTGCGTCCTCGAGGCAGCGTCCCGCGGGATTGAGAACTTTTCCGTGTTCTGCGTGCACAAAACCACGCCGCCCGCGCTTCGCGCCATCGCAAACGATCCCGAAACCACCATCGACGGCTTCATATTGCCGGGCCATGTCTGCACCATCACGGGGCTTGCGCCGTTCCAATTCATAGCACGCGAGTTCAACATTCCCGGCGTGGTGACGGGGTTCGAGCCAGTCGATATCCTCACCGGCATCGATCGCCTCGTCGAGATGATCATTTCCGGCACGCCCGCCGTGGAAAACGCCTACCCCCGAAGCGTGCGCGACGCAGGAAACCCCGTGGCGCGAAGCATCGCGGAGAAGGTTTTCGAACCGTGCAGCGCAACATGGCGGGGCATGGGAGAAATTGCACATTCAGGCCTGCGCATTCGCGAGGATTATGCGCGCTACGATGCGCGGCGCAGGTTCGCCGTCGAGGTCGAACCCACCCGGGAACCGCATGGGTGCCGCTGCGGCGACGTGCTCCGTGGCGTCATCGCGCCCACCCAGTGCCCGCTCTTCGGGCGCGCCTGCACGCCGGAACATCCCGTTGGGCCCTGCATGGTTTCGAGCGAAGGCAGCTGCGCGGCGTACTTCCGGTATCGCTAGCGAGGCGCGGTGCATAGCGTCCAGGCGGTTCGCCAGCACCGGACTTCTGCAAACCGTTTGAATCGTCAACACCGGGTGTTGGCGAACCACTGGCGAACCACTGGCAAGCCGCGTTCGGCTACACTCATCTCGAGAACGACCAAGCACCCTGGCCATCGAAAGAAGGCATCATGATTTCGGACTCCACCGTACAGCTCGGACACGGATCCGGCGGGCAGATGATGAAGCGCCTCATCGATGAGGTCTTCCTCGACGCATTCGAGGCGCCCGAGCTTCACGCGGGCAACGACGCCGGCGTAGCCGCGCTGCCCGGCACGGGGCGCATCGCGCTCTCGACCGACACCTTCGTGGTGACACCGCATTTCTTCCCCGGCGGCGATATCGGCCGGCTCGCGGTGTGCGGCACGGTAAACGATGTTGCCACCTCGGGCGCGCGGGTGCGCTATCTCTCCTGTGGATTCATCCTGGAAGAGGGATTTCCTCTCGACGACTTGCGCCGCATTTGCCAAAGCATGGCCGAGACCGCACGCGAGGCGGGCGTGGCAATCATCACCGGCGACACCAAGGTCGTGAATCATGGAAGCGCAGACGGCGTCTACATCAACACGGCGGGCGTGGGCGAGGTTCCCGAGGGCAGTTCGCTTTCTGGCGCTGCGTGCCAGCCGGGCGATGTCGTTCTTGTCTCTGGCACGCTTGGCGACCACGGCATCGCCGTGATGAGCCAGCGCGAGGGCCTCGCCTTCTCTACCACCATGGAAAGCGACGCAGCGCCGCTTAATCACCTCATTGCCGCAGTGCTCGATGCCTCGCCCCATGTGCGCTGCTTCCGCGACCCCACGCGAGGGGGTCTTGCGAGCACGCTTAACGAGTTCGCCGCCGCAAGCAATGTCGAGATCGAGGTAGACGAAGAGGCCATTCCGGTTAAGCCCGAAGTTCAGGCAGCGTGTGAGATGCTTGGATACGACCCGCTGCAGGTGGCAAACGAAGGCAAAATCGTTGCCGTCGTACCCGCTGACGAGGCTACTGCGGCGCTCGAAGCCATGCGGGCGAACCGCTATGGCGCCGATGCCGCCATCATCGGCCGCGTGCGCGATGCCGGAGAGAGCGGCCCGTGTGTGCGCGTTCGTACCCCCTGGGGATCAACGCGGATTCTCGACATGCTCGTAGGAGAACAACTGCCGCGCATCTGCTAACGGCTGGAGCCAGGGCTGTCGTGGTCGCAGCGGGCGAGAATCTGACGCCGGCCCCTGCGCCACAGTGGCGGGCGGCTTTTGGACACTTGCCTAGCATGCCATCCGCGTTTTCGGGCGGTTTCTGGAAATGCGTGGGTGTCGCCGGCGTTGCCGGGCGAGATTCGCACGCTCGCGGCGTTCCGCCTGTGCTGCCGGGCAACTTTCGGACACTCGTGGCATTGTCGGGCGGCTTTCGTACGCTCAGGGGCCCTCCGATGGCGATATGTCGCCCGAAAAGCCCAGTGGCGTCCAGATATCGCCCGGAGAACGAGCGGCGTGTCCGGATCTTGCCCGGCAGCGCGCAAAGTGTCCGGATCTTGCCCGGCAGCGCGCAAAGTGTCCGGATCTTGCCCGTGAATGAAACTGCGCAACGCGCCCATTGCCCCGTGGTAGGATGGTCGCGGCTTATTCGCGCAACCTGGGGAGCACCATGGCCTTTTCCCATGTCATCTTCGACCTAGACGGAACGATCCTCAACACCATCGAAGACCTCGCCCGCGCATGCAACCACGTATGCGAGCAGCATGGGTGGCCTACGTTCTCCATCGACTCCTACCGCTATAAGGTTGGCAACGGCATGCTCAAGCTGGTCGAACGCTTCATGCCGGCAGAATATGCAGGAGATGAGCGCATGTTCAGCCAGGCGTTCGCCGAATTCCGCTCGTACTATGACAAGCACAAGGAAGACCACACCGCTCCCTACCCCGGCATCTCCACCATGCTCGATGCCTTGCGTGAGGAAGGCGTCACGCTCGCCGTGCTCACCAATAAAGACCATGCCGCCGCGGCGCCGCTCGTGCAGCGATACTTCGGAGACCGGTTCTCCCTCGTTCAAGGTTGCACCGCAGTGTTTCCTCCCAAACCCGCGGCACCCGTCACCTTGCATGTTCTGGCTCAGCTTGGCGTAAAGCCCTCCAACGTGCTCTATGTGGGCGACAGCAACGTCGATGTTCAGACCGGGCGTAATGCGGGGCTCGCCGTTGCGGGGGTAACCTGGGGCTTTCGCGGACGCGCCGAGCTTGAAGCCGAGGGAGCCGATTTCATTGCCGAACAGCCCGAAGACATCGTGAACATCGTTCGCGGTGCCTGCGTTCACTAGGGAAAAGCTGATTATTTGGCATCAGAGCCAACCGTCCGATCGAGGTTTCAACTTTTGGGCACTTCCTCGTGCGGCGGTCGGGCAGAGGCAAGAGAGGGAAAGGGGGAGGCGCAGCTCAGGCGGCCGGCGGCCTCCCGACCACGGCGCGACTACTCGGGCCCTCCGCCCTCAAGTGCCCAAAAGTTGAAATCCCGACGGGCCGGATGCCTCCGGTGCCCAATAATCGGCGCTTCCCGAGAGAAACACCCGCCGCCATCTCCTCGCGAAGGCAAAGCAGGCTTTTCGGCTTTGACTCGATTCCGCGCAATCACGCCGAATAAATGGAAACCAACCGGGGCTTCCACCTGCGGATTCGCTCGCGCTCCCTACCTGAGAGGGCGGCCCGAAACCGAGCCAAAGCGGAATGCTTCGGTCGCAATACGGCAAGGGGCCGGGAATTGTCCCGGCCCCTATCGTGTTTTATGTCGGCATACTATCGTGCGTCAGCGCGTTGCCATGCATAGGCACGATATCGCGCATCGTCGCGTTGCCGTGTACAAGCGCTTCGTCGCACATCGGCACCTCGCCAGCGCCGCCTTCAGGCTACACGCCCATGGTACCCATCAGGTCGTCCTCGGACGCCGTGTCCATCCACCAAACACCAGAGCTATCCTGCGTAAACGTGAGCTCGACCTGGTGGTCTGCAGCCTCAGCCTCACGCGTCACCTCAAGGAAGATCTGGCCGCCCTGCTTGTAGAGGTCGTCCTCGCTGGTGATGGTCGACGGGTCAACCGTGCTCGCCCACTCGGTAAACCTATTCTGGAACTCGGTGCTAATCTCGTCCATCGACTTCGACGTGATGGTCACATCCACCGTGGCAACGTCGCCGTCCACCGTAACGTCACCGACCTCGTAGTTGAAGCCATCAAGGAACGCCTCTGCGAACTCCTCGGCAGTGATGCCCAGCTGGTCGAGATCGCTGCCCGCGCCCGCCTCGAGGCCCAAGATGAACTCGTCGTTGACGGAGTCAACGTCACCGAAGTACCAGTACACATCCGAGAGGATGAGCTCCTCGTCGGTGGGAAGGTACGCGTCGAAGACGGCCTGCTGGAGATCGATGCTATCGACCGACCACTCCGAGCCACTGCGCTGATAGGTCACCGAGAGCTCAGACTCCTGCTCTTCGCCGGCGTCGTCGGTCTCGCCCATGTACTCCTCGACATACGAGATGAGCGGCATGTGGGTGATGGTCGCGGTTGCCGTCGCGGTCTCGCCATCTTCGGCGATGGTAATGTCGCCGACCTCGAAGGACGTTTCGTCGAGCCACGAGGTATATGCCTCGTCATCCGGATAGCAATAAGCGCCAAGACCGGAAAGGACGCTATCGGCCTCGGAAAGCAGGCGATCGCCCTCGCCTGCCTCGGGATCCTCATAGAAGCTCAGATGTTCCTCGAGATCCGCGGCGATGATTTTTTCCGGGCTCGTTGAGAAGAACGTCGTGTAGACGAAGTACCCCGCCACGCAGAGTACCGCGACAACGGCGAGCACAGCAGCCACGATCCCCACCGTCTTACCCGTAGAGCGCTTCTTCTTCGGCTGATCGTTGAACAGATCGGGCGCGGGGGCAGCTTCTGCCGCAGGAGCGCCGGCCTGAGCATCCGCTGGCCCCGGCACGGGACCGGGCATGGCGCCCGAAGCGGGAGCTGGCCCCGGTGCAACCTGCGTCTCACCGACGGAAACTCCCGGCATCGTTGCATCCGGCTGCTGCGCCGACCACGGAACAGGCTGTGGCTGAACATCCGAGGCCCCCTGCTGCCACGCTGGAACCTGCTGGGTCGCAGCCGTATCCGGCGAAGAGGCCGGTTCCACCTGCGGCGAATTGTCAACGGGAGGCGCTGCCGGGGGCTCGGGCTGGAATGGCGCCGGAGCTTCAGGCGCCGGCTCAGAGGGAGCGGGCACGGGC
>NZ_CEWCAA010000005.1:0-81213 GCF_982429025.1 Enorma sp. | reverse complement strand
GGTACCGTCAAGATTCTTGCGCACTTTTGGACAGCCCCATAGGCCCGCCTTCCGGTGCGTCTACTCGTCCAGCAGCGTCACGTCCAGGTAGCGGCGGGCGCCCCACTCGCTCTCCGCGACGTACTTCAGCCTCGCGGTCACGAGCATGAGGGCGCTTTTCCCGTCGGGGAACGTCCCGACCACGCGGGTTCGCCTGCGGATCTCGCGGTTCAGCCGCTCGATGGCGTTGTTGGTCCTGATCCTCCGCCAGTGCTCGCGGGGGAACCTGGTGTACGCCAGGGTCTCTGCGTAGCCGTCCATGACGACCTTGGCGGCCTCGTTCAGCTTGGCCGCCCGGAGCTCCGAGGCCACCTCGAGCGCCTTGGCCTCGGCGGCCTCGCGCGACTCCATGGCGTGGACTGCCTTGAGCATGGCCGCGACCTTCGGCCGCTTGGACTTGGGCACCCTGGCCAGCACGTTGCGGTAGAAGTGGACCGTGCAGCGCTGGTAGGCGGCCTCCGGGAACACCTCGGCGATCGAGCCGACCATCCCGGCCGCCTTGTCGCCCGTGAACATGCGCACGCCGCGCAGCCCGCGCGACTTGAGCCACGAGAGGAACTCGCGCCAGCACTCCGCCGACTCCGTGAAGCCCTCGGCCGCGCCTATGACCTCGCGGTACCCGTCGTCGTTGACGCCTATGGCGACCATCACGGCCACGTTCTCGTACGAGCCTCCCCACGACCTCTTGAGGTATATCCCGTCCACGTAGACGTAGGGGTAGGCCCTCTCGAGCGGGCGGTTCCTCCATGCCTCCACCGCCTCGAAGGCCTTCTCGTTGAGGTTGGAGACGGTCGAGGCGGACACGCTCGAGCCCCACAGGATCTCGCTCACGTCCTCGATGCGCCTCGTCGAGACGCCCGCGAGGTACATCTCGATCATCGCCTCCTCGACGCTGGTCTCCCGCCTGCGGTAGCGCTCGATGATCGCCGTGGTGAAGCGCATGCCCTTGAGCTTGGGCATCCTGATCGTCACCTCGCCGGACGTCGTCGCGAGCTTCCGCTCGTAGTGTCCGGCGCGGTAGGCTTCCCGGTCGGCGGTGCGCTCGTAGCGCTCGGCGCCGACGAGGTCTCCGGCCTCCTCCTCGAGGAGGCCGTTCAGCGTGTCCTCGACGGTCCTCCTGACGAGCTCGCCGAGATCGGCCCTCAGGGATTCCTCGTTCAAAGATACAATGGGATCGGGCATGGTCTACCTCCAGCATGTTTCTTGTCTAGGCAACTCGAATCATACCGGGGCGGGCCGTGCCCTCCTCTCTGTCTGGACGCTATTCCGCTGTCAAAGTGCGCAAGAAATTGTACGTTACCGTGGCATAGGCGCGTTCCTAAACAGCCGCCGCTGACGCTCTCTACGGCCTGTCGTCCGGGGCGATGCGTACGAGCTTCTCGGCGCTCTTGAACTTGGTGAAGAGCGGCACGTACTCAACGAACACACTCGAGTTCTCGAGGCCATACCACTGCGCGGGCGATCCAGCAAAGCTGCGGATGGCGTACTTGAGGCCAATGGCCGTGCGCTCGCGGCTCACGACGTCGCTCTCGGGTGCCAAAGTCTTTCGAATCATGCAGAACTGGAAGGAGCCGATGGGGCTCGGGCGCTTGTAAACCGAGTAGTCGCGCGTCTGGGGCGGCAGCTCGCCGGTGGCCGAGAGGTCCTGCACGATCTGGCGCAGGTACGCGTTGATGCGCTGGTTGACCTTGTATCCCAAGAACAGATGCACGCGGAACACGTAATCGGTGCCAAAGTCCTCGATTGAGTACGCGCAGGTGTGCGGGTCGTCCATGACCTCGACGTTGATGAACCACCAGGCACGCGCGCGCTTGGGGTGCTTGTCGAGGATGGAATAGAGGATGTCGCGGTCGAGATAGTCCGTGTTGGTGCCATTGGTGAGATAGACCAGGTTATCGCACAGGCGGTCGTAGGTGGTGTCGTCACGCAAGCGCGCCAGCTGGTCGAGGTACTTGCGCACCGGGAGCAGCGTGGCCTGCCGGCGCTCTACAGCCGTGCCCGCATACCAGCAAAGCATGACGCCCATGATGAGCGCGGCAAGCAAGATGGTGAAGTAGCCGCCGTGGAAGAACTTGGTGAGCGAAGAGCCGAAGAAGAAGCCCTCGAGCATCACGAAGAAAGCAAGGAAGATGAACGGGAAGAACTTCACCTTGCGTACGCGGTGCAGGTAGATGAAAAGCAGCACCGTCGTGCAAAGCATCGTGATGGTGATGGCCAGGCCGTATGCTGCCTCCATGTGCGCGGAGCTCTGGAACAGCAGCACCACGATGATGCAGCCCGCCCACATGACCTTGTTGACGAGCGGGATGTAGAGCTGGCCCTTGGTCTCGGACGGATAGAACACCTGCAGGTGCGGCATGAGGTCCAAGCGGCTCGCCTCGGAAACGAGCGAGAACGCGCCGGTGATGAGCGCCTGGGAGGCGATGATGGCCGCGAGCACGGAGAAGACCACGCCGAACGGACGCACCACGCCGGGGAGCATCTGGAAGAAGGGGTTGAGGTCCTCGATGGCGGCGAGTTCCGGGTTGCCGGCATTAGCGAGCAGCCACGCGCCCTGGCCGAGGTAGCTCAGGATGAGGCACGCCTTCACGAAGGGCCAGGTTGCATAAATGTTGCCCTTGCCCACGTGGCCCATGTCCGAGTAGAGCGCCTCGGCGCCGGTGGTGGCGAGGAAGCAGCTGCCCAAGATCATGATGCCCGCGTGGTTGTTGGGGCTGAACAGGAATTGCAGGCCGTACACCGGGTTGATGGCAAGCAGGATCTTGGGGTTCGTGAAGGTGAAGAGCAGGCCTGTGATTCCCAGGAAGAGGAACCAGCCGAGCATGACCGGCCCGAACGCGCGGCCGATCTTGCTCGTTCCGGCACGCTGTACCACGAAGAGGATGCACACGATGATGAGGGTGATTACCACCACGTTCATCTGGTTGTCGCCGATGATCGCATGGGTCTCGGGGATGGTGCGCAGGCCCTCCACGCCGGTGGTGATCGTCACGGCGGGCGTGAGCACGCCGTCGGCCAGCAGCGCGGAGCCGCCGAGCATGGCGGGGATGATGAGCCACTTGCCGTAGCGCCTCACGATGCTGTAGAGCGCGAAGATGCCGCCTTCGCCGTAGTTATCGGCCTTGAGCGAGATGAGGACGTATTTCACCGTGGTGAGCAGCGTTACCGTCCAGATCACGAGCGAGAGCGCGCCGAGCACGAATTCCTCGGTGACGCTCATGATGCCGCCGTTGCCGGCGAGCAGCGCCTTGGTGACGTACATCGGCGATGTTCCGATGTCGCCGTACACGACGCCGATGGTCACGAGCATCGCGGCGAGGCTCACCGGGATGACGTGAGTCTGCGGGTGAGAAGCGCCCTTGATGGTCTTGGGCGGGCGAACGGACTTGCGCTTGCTGCTCGATGCCGCCGCGCGCTTGCGCCCGCGCTTGTTCCCCTTGCCGGATGAAAGATTCGGTTTGATCGATAGGGACGAAGTCGAATCGGGTGGCGCGGCCACCCCGTCGGTTTCTTCCGAGGCCTCGTCAAGCTCTCGGTTCTTGTCTTCAGAAGACATTGCATAACTCCTTGAGAAGCATGGCACGTCGGCGCGAATCTGCGCCGTGGCACGTCATTATAGCGATAGCGCCTGCAATGTGCTATAGGTCGCGTTATGCCGCGGGGGGCGGGCCGCTCGGCGCGCTTGGAGTCGTTCCGCAGGGCAGCTCCCGCGCGCTGAAGCCGGCGGCTCGTCGGCCGTGACGATTGCCGGCATGCCGCAGCTCCCGCGCGCCGAGGCCGGCGGTCTAGAGCCTCCGGACGAGGTAGCAATGGTGGATGCGCTTGTTGCGCTGGAAATCTTCGGGAATGGTGCGCTCGGTGATGTCTTCGAGGCCTATGCCCGCAGCCCTGAGCGCCTCAACGTCCGGTTTAAAGCTGCGCAGGTTGCACGAGAAGATGGCCACGCCGCCCTGTTCGAGCAGGCCTACAACGCCTTTCAGCAGCTCAACGTGGTCGCGCTGCACGTCCCACGTGCGCTCGCCCATGCGTGAGGAGTTCGAGAATGTGGGCGGGTCGCAGAAGATGAGGTCCCAGCGGTTGCGTCCGCGAACCTGCTGTTCAACCCACGCGAGCACGTCGTCTCGAACGAAGTGGTGCGCGCTGCCGGTGAAGCCGTTGAGCGCCATATTGCGCTCGGCCCAGTCGAGATAGGTGTTGGAGAGGTCTACGGTTACGGTTTCCTCAACACCCGCATCTGCGGCGTAGCAGGTCGCCGTGCCCGTATAGGCAAAGAGGTTGAGGAACGTGCGAGCTTGCCGCGCATGCTCGCGCACGAGGCCGCGCGTGATGCGGTGGTCCAGGAAGATGCCGGTGTCGAGGTAGTCGTTGAAGTTGACCGTAAAGGAGAGGCCGCCCTCGCGGATGAGGACATCGCCCTGCGGTGAGGCGGCACCTGCCTGCGGGCTTCCTCCATGGCGCACGCTTGCGCTCTGCTTGCCGTACTGCGAGCCTCCGCGCGAGCGCTGCCGCGTCTTGGCGTGGACATGCTCAGGCGGAACGCCGAGCACGCGCGGAGCGATGGCGAGGATGTCGAGCATGCGGTCGCGGGCCAGCTCGGGGTCGACCGTCTTAGGCGCCGCGTACTCCGCGACGACGATCCAGCGCTCCGTTGCGGGCTCGGAGGCGTGGCCTTGTACAGCGTCGAGTTTGTTGCGGTCACCGTCGTGCCCATGCTCCTCGCCGAGGCTGTTGCAGCCGCCGCCGGCCAGACCTCGATCTTTATGACCGCGGTCCGCCTCCACGGGCGTCCCCTCATAAAGGTCGATGGCAGCGGAATAGTCGGGAAGATCGGCGTCGTAAACGCGGTAGCAGGTGATGCCTTCGCGCCTTGCCCACTTGCGACGCTGGCGCGCGACCTTGATGAGGCGCCGTGCGAACTGTTCGGACTCGGGAACGAGGAGGGGGATGGGCTTGCCGTCACCAACATCGACCGTGGCGCGAGCGGCGCGAGAGGGCTTCTGGTCAGCGGCGCGGTTGCTGCCAGAGCCTTTGCCGGCATGGGGTTCGCCCGCCCCCGCACCGGGGTATGGCGTGCCCGCCGCCTCGGCCGAAGCGGATGCAAAGCAAACGAGCTGCAGCTCATCGCTTCCGAGCAAGAGCGTGCTGGTAGAGCTTGGTGCGCGCCCGGGGATGCGGAGCCCGCCATGGGGGCGCGAGAGCCAGGCGATGGGCATGGATGCGCATGGGGCGAGAGCGGTTGCATCTGTGGCGAGGCGAAGCGCGTATGGGACCACGTCCGGTGCCATGACCGAGGTATCCGCCACGATGACGCCTGCCGGCACATTTCGTCCGAGCGCCCTGCGCAGCGCGTCTGCCTTGGGATCGATGATGTCCACCGCGCATGCAATGCGGCCTGCCGCGACGACGCGCTTGGATGCTTCGACCGCGCGCTCATCGGGGTCGGTTGCGATGATGCGCCCGGGCCGCCGGCTCGCTGCCTGCTCGCGCTCGCGGGCCTCGGCGAGAAGCTCGCGCCATATGGCGCGGTCATGGCGGGCCCACCCCTGGAAACCCCAGCGCGTGCGCGCGGCGCCGGGTGCGCGGTCGGTCAGCCAGGCTGCTGCTTCCAGCAGAACGCCGCCATCGGCACAGGCAAGGTCCACGAGCACGGGAGGCTCGGTGCCCGCATCGCGGGCGCTTTGGCAAAGCTCGGGGAAGCCCGTCTCGGCCAGCACCAGCGCAGCGTAGTCGGGGCGCAGGATGTCGACACCTTGGGGCGCGCGAGCCAGCACGGTGCGTGACAAACGCTTGAAGAGCGGTTCTCCACTCAAGTCGAGGCTCATGCTCGCTCGGTCGCCGCGAATCGTGAGCACGATGCGGGCGTCGGGGGCGTGCGTATCGACCGCCGGGCGCGCGCCCGTCTCGTCTACCATGCGGTCGACGATGCCATCCTTGGCTTTCTGCATGCTGAACCGCGAGTTTCGAAGCTCGGGATTGGTGCCATGGGCAGAAACGGCGATGCTCGTGCCCGGACGGATGATTTCGTGCCAGGGGAGGTCGTACGTTCCTTGGTACAGGTCGCTGGGCGTGGCGCATGCGAAGCGCCCGAGTACGAGCAGCACGCGGCTGGCAAGGTGCGACCACAGGCAGACGCGATAGGCGTCGCGCACCGAGCCCTCGAACGAGACGCGTCCCTTAAGGGGGCGCGGGCGCCGTATGCCCAAGGCGCGCAGCTCGCGTGCGAGCGCTTGCTCGAAGGCAGCCGGGCAGCTTGCGTAGAATTCCATGGTGCGTCCTCTCCAGCGTGGGTGCGCCCATTATACGAGAAGGCCTGCAGCTGATGCGATTCCCCGCGCGCGGCATGGCATAATGTCAAACGGCATAAGCTAAAACGGATATAGGGGGCGGTTGGGCATGTCTGAGCAGCCGATGGCTCTTTTCTTTGATGTGGACGGCACGATTATCTGGTATAAGCCGGGAGCCGATGTTGATGCCACGGTGGCCACGGCGGTTCCGAGCCCTGCTGTGGCCGAGGCGTTCCACGCCCTGCGCCAGCGCGGGCATCACCCGTTCATCTGCACGGGGCGCTCGCTCACCTTGGTTTCGGACAAGCTGCTTTCGCTTGATGTCGACGGCCTGGTTACGGCCGATGGCGCGTGCGTAAGCGTGGGCGGCGAGGTCGTGAGCGACGAGGTCGTTCCGGCGGAGCTCCTCATCGATGTTGCCCGCCGCGCGTACGAGGCCGACTCCCTCATTATGTTCGAGGGCTCGCGCTCATGCGTGACCCTGGTGCCCAAGGGCATGGACTACAAGAACGCGATGGGCGTGGGCGTGGTGCATAGCGTGGAGGAGTTCACCGGAATGGGCGAGCTGCGCTTTAGCAAGTTCGTGCTGCAGGAAAGCGACCGCGCTCGGCTCATGACGCCGGAGAACCGCGCGTTTTTCGATGAGCATTTCGAAGAGTTCGCGCTCGGCCTGCCTGTCTACGAGATGACGCTCAAGGGCGTGAACAAGGGCGCGGGCGTGCGCCGTGTCCTCGAGATGTTGGGGATTGGGCCCGAGCGTGCGATTGCGTTCGGCGATTCTGAGAACGACCTCTCCATGGCAGATGCCGTAGGAACCTTCGTCGCAATGGGTAACGCGATGCCGGGGGTCAAGGAGGTAGCCGATTACGTTACCGATCCCGTCGAGCACGATGGCGTGGTCACCGCCCTCCGGCATTTCGGCTTAATCTAACCGAGCGTGAATCGCAGGCACCCGGTGTCTACGAACCATGTTGAATCGCAGGCACCCGGTGCCTGCGAACCACGCTCTGCGCACAATGTTGACGGGCAAGAAAAAGGGCCCCAGGCAATCGCCCGGGGCCCTTGCTGTAGCGCAAATCCTATCGAGCTGGCTACTCCAATTCAAATGCACCAGTATAGAGCTGATAGTACACGCCGCGCTTCGCGATGAGCTCGTCGTGGCTGCCGCGCTCGATGATGCGGCCGTGGTCGAGCACGATGATCGCATCGGAGTTGCGCACGGTGGAAAGCCGGTGTGCGATCACGAAGGTGGTGCGCCCGCTCATGAGCGCGTCCATGCCCTTCTGCACGATGGCCTCGGTGCGCGTGTCGATTGAGCTCGTTGCCTCGTCCAAGATCATGACCGGCGGGTCGGCCACCGCCGCGCGCGAGATCGAGAGCAGCTGGCGCTGGCCCTGGCTCAGGTTCGAGCCGTTGTCGGTGAGCATGGTGTTGTAGCCCTCGGGCAGTCGCTGGATGAAGCTATGCGCGCCGGCAAGCTTGGCCGCGGCGATGCATTCCTCGTCGGAGGCGTCGAGCCTGCCGTAGCGGATGTTGTCCATGACGGTGCCGGTGAACAGGTTCACGTCCTGAAGCACCATGCCGAGCGAACGGCGCAGATCGCTCTTCTTGATCTTGTTGATGTTGATGCCGTCGTAGCGGATCTTGCCATCCTCGATATCGTAGAACCGGTTGATGAGGTTGGTGATCGTCGTCTTGCCGGCGCCGGTTGCGCCCACGAAGGCGATTTTCTGCCCCGGCTCCGCCCACACGCTCACGTCGTGCAGGACCGTGTGCCCGGGCTTGTAGCCGAAGTCCACATGGTTGAGGCGCACATCGCCGCGCAGGGGAACGAGCGTTGTGGTGCCGTCGTGATGCGGGTGCTTCCACGCCCAGCGGCCGCTGTTGGTGTCGTTGGTCTCAACGAGCTCGCCGTTCTCCATCTTGGTGTTCACGAGCGTCACGTAGCCCTCGTCGTGCTCGGGCTCTTCGTCCATGAGCTCAAAGAGGCGCTCAGCTCCCGCGAGGCCCATGACCACCGAGTTGATCTGCTGCGAGATCTGGCCGATCTGGCCGGAGAACTGGCGCGTCATGTTGAGGAACGGCACCGTCACCGCGATGGAGAACCCAAGGCCCGAGATGGACAGGTTGGGCACGCCCAGCTCGATGAACACGCCGCCCATGAGCGCAACGATGACGTACATGAGGTTGCCCAGGTTCATGAGGATGGGGCCCAGGGTGTTGGTGTACATGTTCGCGGCGCGCGCGGCGCGGAAGAGCTCCTCGTTGCGCACGTCGAAGTCCTCCTGAGCAGCCTCTTCGTGGCAGAAGACCTTCACCACGCGCTGGCCGTTCATAATCTCCTCGACATGGCCCTCGACGATGCCGATTTCCTTCTGCTGCGCGATGAAGTTGCGCGCGGAGCGGCTGCCCAGCACCTTGGTCATGTAGGCCATGAAGCCCATGCCGGCCACCACGATGATGGCCATCCACACGCTGTAGTAGATCATCACGCAGAACACCGAGATGAGCGTCACCATCGTGAGCGTGATGTTGGGCAGCGACTGGCCGATCATCTGGCGCAGAGCGTCGATGTCGTTGGTGTAGTGGCTCATGATGTCGCCGCGCTGGTGCGTGTCGAAATAGCTGATCGGCAGGTCCTGCATGTGGTCGAAGAGCTTCTCGCGGAACTTCTCAAGCGAACCCTGGGTGATAACGGCCATGGTGCGCGTCCAGGTGAAGTTAAGGATGAGCGATACGCAGTAGATGCCGATAAGCGTGATTACGAGCGAGCCGATGCGCCCGGCAACGGACTCCCAGTCGCCCGATTCCCATGTGGCGGTCACGATCTCGAGCGCGCGCTGCATGAAGGTGGCCGGCAGCGACGACAGGATAGCCGAGACCACGATGCAGCAGATTACGAGCGGAAGCGCCTTGGGATAGAACTGGAACAGCGTCTTGATGAGACGGCTGAGCGTCTTGGTGCGCACGCCGGACTTCTTGACGGGCGGCTTCTTGCGGCCCGCGACGTTCTGGCGCGTGTCTTCGGGCTTGGGGGCCTCGGGGGTGTTTACGCCCAGGGTGTTCTTGAAAGCGGTCTCTGCCGAGTTGTTGCTACTCATGTGCGGCACCTCCCTCCATGGTGGCGGATGCTTCGGCGGCGGTCACGGTTTCGGTGGCCGCGTCGTTGGCGGACGTATCGGCGGCAGCGGGCGCGGCGGTCTCGTCGGCGGCTGCGGCTGCGGGCGCGGCGGTCTCGTCGGCGGTTGCAGCCGCGACCTCGTCCTCCTCGCCGGTGCGGTTCTGGCTCTCATAGGTATCGCGGTAGATGTCGCACGTCTGCATGAGCTCGGCGTGCGTTCCCAGGCCCGCGATATGGCCGTTGTCCAGTACAAGGATGCGGTCGGCGTGCTCCACGGAGCTCGTACGCTGGGCGATGATGATCTTGGTGGTCTCGGGCAGGTAGCTCGCCAAGCCTTCGCGGATGAGCGCATCGGTCTTGGTGTCCACGGCGCTGGTGGAATCGTCCAAGATCAGCACCTTGGGGTGCTTCAGCAGCGCGCGGGCGATGCACAGGCGCTGCTTCTGGCCGCCCGATACGTTCGTGCCGCCCTGCTCGATATAGGTGTCGTACTTCTGCGGGAAGGTCTGGATGAACTCATCGGCTTGGGCGAGCTTGCACACCTCGACGAGCTCGTCGTACGTGGCGTTCGGGTCGCCCCAGCGCAGGTTCTCCTTGATGGTGCCGCTGAAGAGCACGTTCTTCTGCAGCACCACGGCCACGTTGTTGCGCAGGAACTCCAGATCATAGTCGCGCACGTCGACGCCGCCCACCTTCACGGAGCCCTCGGTCACGTCGTACAGGCGGCTGATGAGGTTCACGAGCGAGGTTTTGGCCGAACCGGTGCCGCCCATGATGCCCAAGGTCTCGCCGCTCTTGATGTGCAGGTCGATCTCGGCGAGGGCGCGGTGCTCGGCCTTCTCGGAGTAGTTGAATGTAACGTGGTCGAAGTCGATCGAGCCGTCCTTCATCTCGGTGACGGGGTTGGCCGGGTCCTTGATGGTGGGTTCGGTCTCGATGACCTCGACGATACGCTCGGCGCTCTCCTGCGCCATGACGATCATGGCGAAGACCATCGATACCATCATGAGGGCCATGAGGATCATGAAGCCATAGGTGGTGAGCGCGCTGAACTGGCCCACGTTGAGGAGGGTGCCGCGGCTCGAGATGATGAGGTAGCTGCCGAACTGGATGACCACGACGAACACCGTGTAGACGGCGAAGTTCATCATGGGGGTGTTGAGCGCGAGGATCTTCTCGGCGCGGGTGAAGTCGCGGCAGACATCCTGCGCAGCGCGGCTGAACTTCTGCTTCTCGAAGTCCTGGCGCACGTAGCTCTTCACATCGCGCATGCCGGTGACGTTTTCCTCGATGGACTCGTTCAGGGCATCGTACTTATGGAACACGGAGCGGAAGATGGGGTGTACCGTGCGCACGACTTTATACAGGCCGAAGCCGAGCAGGGGCACGACGATCACGAACACCGTGGCCATGGGGCCCGCCATGATGAAGGCCATGACGATGCTGCTGATGAGCAGCAGGGGGCAGCGCACGGCGGTGCGGATGACCATCATGTAGGCCAGCTGCACGTTGGTGATGTCGGTGGTCAGGCGCGTGACAAGCGAGCTCGACGAGAACTGGTCGATATTGGCGAAGCTGAAGGTCTGCACGGCGGCGAACACGTCGTGGCGCAGGTTCTTGGCGAAGCCGCAGCTTGCCTGGCTGCACGTGAGGCCCGCGCCGATGCCGAAGGCGAGCGATGCCAGCGCCATGCACACGAGCACGCCCGCGTAGGGCAGCAGCTGAGCAAGGCCGGCGCCCAGCTGGATGGCGTTGATGAGCTGCGCCGTGACGAACGGAATGGCCACCTCCATGACCACCTCGCCCGTCACGATGATGGGCGTCGCAATGGCCGCGCGCTTATACTCACGGATGCTCGCCATGAGTGTTTTAAGCATTGAGTTCCTCCCATCGATTCCGTACTTTTCCTAAGAGCATGAGCAGCGTTTCCTGCTCCTCGTCTGTGAGGTTCGAAAACGCCTTGCTGCGAAAAGCCTCCCGAGCCTTAAGAGCCTGCAGGGCCTCGCGCTCGCCTTCCTTCGTGAGGTGGACGAAGAGCTGACGGCGGTCATGCGGATCGCGCGTGCGCTCAATGAGGCCCGATGCCTCGATTTTGGCGAGGATCTCGGAGAGCGACCCGGGCTTGAGCTCAAAGCGCGCGCCGAGGGCCTGTTGGGACATTTGGCCGCCCATGCAGTGGAGCAGGCAGAGAATGGGCTCCCGTCCCGAGCGTCCTCCGCCGTGAAAATGCAGGTAGTGGCCACAGAACCCCAGGTTGCGGATGATGAGGTCTGCTCGCGTGGGGTCGGGCATGCCGGGGCAGGAGGAGTCCTGGCCGGTCGCTTCCGCGCGGGTCGCGCCAGCTGTGTCCGGAATGGCATCCATGTGGATTGGGATCTCCTTTCAACTGGTTGGTGGATTTTGAACCAACATAGACTACTACTGTGCAAGAAGATGTCAAGGTACCAAATTAGTCTGGGTCATCCTGGGTCATTCTGGGACGGGTCCGTTTTGACTCATTTTGAAATAGCGCCCCTCAGTTCGCCTGAATGAGTCAAAACGGACCCGTCCCAGAATGACCCAGGATGGCTCGGCGCCGCTCGCCCTTCACCGCAGCTTCGGTCGCGCTGGGCGAAATGAATGTAAGCCGAACCCGTGCGAGGGGTAGGCTCGATTACAGCGTATGAAAACGGCGCGCGCTGCCAACCGGATGACTCGGCCGCTTCGCCCCGCGCGCCCGGCGACGAAGGAGGCTCCCATGGGTGCGCCCAAAACCGGCAATGTGAGGAACGTGGTGCTCGTAGGCCAAGGCGGGGTGGGCAAGACCTCGCTCGCGGAGGCCATGCTCCACCTTTCTGGCAAGACCGCTCGCTTAGGCGGCCATGCGGGCACAAAGCCCACGCTCGACTATGACGCCGAGGAGGTCAAGCGCGAGTTCTCAATTTCGACCTCCATTGCGCCGATTGACTGGAAAGACGTCCGCATCAATGTGTTGGACGCACCATGCTACCCCGACTTCATCGGCGATGCCTATGCGGCCATGAGCGTGTGCGAGACCGCGCTCTTCGTGGTCGACGCCGCGGAGGGACCGCAGCCCACCACGGTCAAGCTCTGGTACGCCGCCGAGGACCTGCGCCTGGCGCGTGCGGTGTTCATCAATCGCATCGACAAGGAAAACGCGGACTACGACGCCTGCATGAAGGCCCTGCGTGAGCGCTTCGGCATGCGCCTGGGCGCTGTGACGCTGCCGTGGGGTACGGGCGATAGCTTCGAGGGCGTCATCGACATCGTGCGCATGAAGGCCCGCCACTGCGAAGGCGCCACGCAGGAGGAGTTCAACATCCCCGAGGAGTACCGCGAGGCTGCTGAGGCCGCCCGCGAGCAGCTCTGCGAGGCCGTGGCCGAGGCCGATGACGACCTTATGATGAAGTACCTCGACGGCGAACCGCTCACCCAGGAAGAGGTCGAGGGCCTGCTCTCCGAGGCCATCGCCAAGCGCCTGTTCGTTCCCGTGTTCGTGGGTTCCTGCACCAAGGAGCTCGGCGTGCATTCCGTCATGGACGATGTGGCCACGTACTTCCCGAGCCCAACGGATTACGGCGAGATGCCGCTCGTTGACGGCGACACGCTCAAGATCTCGGCAGAGGACGACCGCCCCGTGGCCTTCGTCTTCAAGACCTTGAACGATCCTCAGCAGGGGCGCATCAGCTTCCTCAAGGTGCTCACCGGCACGCTCACGCCCGGCATCGAGCTCACCAACGCGCGCACCCGCAAGGGCGAGCGCCTGGCGCACCTGTATGTGATGTGCGGCCGCGAGCAGACCGAGGTGGGCAAGGCCGAGGCCGGCGACATCATCGTGACCACCAAGATCGCCGCGGACACGGGCGATACGCTCTCCGTCTCCGGCAAGATCGAGGCGGGTGCCTTCCAGTTCCCCAACAGCCAGTACCGCATCGCCATCGAGGCCGAGAACCGCTCGGACGAGGACAAGCTCTTCACCTTCATCGACCGCGCCTGCGAGGCCGATCCCACCATGAAGATCGAGCGCGACGAGGAGACCGGCCAGACCATCATCTCCGCGGTGGGCGAGGCGCAGGTCAGCGTGCTGCTCAACCGCCTGGAGGAGCGCACGAAGGTCTCGGCGCACATCGTGCCCATCAAGATTCCGTATCGCGAGACCATCCGTCGCGTGGCGAGCGCCCAGGGCCGTCACAAGAAGCAGACCGGCGGCGCCGGCCAGTTCGGCGACTGCTATCTGCGCGTCGAGCCGCTGCTTGACGGCACCGACTACGAGTTCGTGGACGAGGTCGTGGGCGGCCGCATCCCGCGCGCGCTCATCCCCGCCGTGGACAAGGGCGTGCAGGAGACCATGAAGGAAGGCGTCATCGCAGGTTACCCGCTCACGGGCGTGCGCGTGGCCTGCTACGACGGTTCGTATCACCCGGTCGACTCCAACGAGATGGCCTTCCGTGCGGCGGCGCGCATCGCGCTCAAGAAGGCGTGCGCCGACGCCGACCCCGTGGTGCTTGAGCCCATGGAGAACATCACCGTGACCATCCCCGAGAGCTACGCCGGCGCCGTGATGGGCGACGTGTCCGGCTCGCGCGGCCGCGTGACCGGCATGGACACCGACGAGCATGGCAACACGGTGGTCACGGCGACGGTGCCTTACGCGGAGCTGGTGGATTACGCCACGCGTCTGCGCTCCATCACGCGCGGCACGGGCGATTTCACCATGGAGCCCGCCGGCTACGAGCAGGTGCCATACGACGTGCAGAAGCACCTCGTTGAGTTCTATGAGGAGAGCCGCGCCCAGGGCCACTAGCAGCTGGGCATGGGCCTTATTCGTGCAAAGCGCTGCGGGAAGCGACTCGCCCGCGGCGCTTTGCGCGTCTTTGCGCGTATGATAGAGAAGGAGTCCGGCCGCGCCGGACGTTGGCCATGGTGGTCGTTGGCCGTACTGCCGTTAGCGGTGCTGGACGGTGGCCATGCTAGCCGTTGGCCATGTTAGGTGGTAACCGTGTTGTACGTTATGTGCTGCGAGGAGGGCATATGTCTGTTGTTACCTTGAAGAACGGTGAGCTTACCGCTGCCATCGATGCCATGGGTGCCCAGCTTACGAGTCTTGCGCTCGGAGGCAAGGAATACCTTTGGCAAGCTGATCCTGCCGTGTGGGGCAAGCACGCGCCGATCCTTTTCCCCATCGTGGGCTCCATCCGCGATGGCAAGGCGGAGTCTGCCCAGGGCGAGGTGACGCTCGGGCGCCACGGCCTCGCACGCGATTACGAGCACGCGGTTGTGGCGCAGAGCGAGGGTTCCGTAACCTTCGAGCTCACGGATTCCGAGGAAACCCGCTCGGCGTATCCGTATGCCTTCAAGCTCAATATGACCTATGAGCTCACGGGCCCCGCGAGCCTTACCCAGACGTTCCGCGTGGAGAACACCGGCGATGTCGACCTGCCCTTCTCCGTGGGCGGCCATCCGGCGTTCAACGTACCCGCACCTGGCGGCGAGGGGGAGGCGTTCGACGACTACGAGCTTGCATTCACCAAGCCGTGGAGCTGCGTGGCGCCGAAGATTTGCGACGGCGGGCTGCTTACCTACCGCACGGCGGAGATGGTCATCGACCGCTCCGATGTGCTGCCCATCACGCACGAGCTCTTCGCGGCGGATGCCGTGATGCTGAGCGAGGTGCCCGACGACACGCTCACTCTGCGCAGTCGCGTTTCCGGCCACGGCGTGAAGATTGATTTCCCCGGCTTCAAGTACATCGGCATCTGGAGCGCCGGGGGCGATGCTCCGTTTGTCGCGCTCGAGCCCTGGACGGGGCATGCGACCCTCGATACCGAGGACAACGTGTTCGAGCATAAGCGCAACATCACCATCCTTGCTCCCGGCGAGGTTGACGAGCGCTCGTTTACCGTGACGCTGCTGTAGCGCTTCGGGTTGATGTGACGAACAGGCCGGCTCTATGTCGGCCTGTTTTTTGTCTTTAGGCCGGTTTTTCGGGCGCTTGTCAAGCAGCCAGCACGTTAACGGGCTCTCTACCAGCGGCTATGGTCGGACTTCATCGATGTCTGCTTTGGATACCTCGATAGAACCGGCCTAAATCGGAACAACTCCGCGCGTCTGCCTCCTTCGGGTCCTTATTGTTGCCTTTTGGAAGGTGTTACGCGCCTGTTCGCGAGCGGAAACCGGACATCAGGAGACGGTGGAGCTCTTCGCGGCGGGCGAGGAAGGTCTTCGTGCGCGCGTGCAGGGGAAAGCCGAGCATGTCCGAGAAAACTGAAAGCATGGTTTCAAGCTGATCGAGGTCGGCTATTTGACGGTAGTTGACATCGAGTACGACGTATCCCATCGACTGCAACGCGGCCGTTCTGCCCGATTGGATGAAGAAGCCGTTTCGGTCGGCATGATACTCGAACCCATTTACCTCGATAATCGCCCTCGGGCGTTCCCAAACCATATCTCCGACGCACGAGCCCATGCCTGCAAGTTTTCGTGCATCGGGGTCAAATACGATCCGTCTGTTAAGCTGCGGTGCGGGCCAACCTTCTCCGCCATATTGTTCTGGAAGAAACAGCAGGAGAGCAAGGCATGTTTCCAAAGGAGAGCCGGAGCCATCGAGTGCGAGCGTCCCCGCGCGCCGCGACAAGGATGACCCCTTGCGTCCTCGGAGCGCTTCAAGGTTGGAGACAAATTGCTCTGTTCGGATAAGAGGGGGACGTTTCCATAAGTTAGTGGGATTGCCCGATCGATCGAACGCAGGAAGCCAGGCTTCAGCGCTGTTGTCGGTGTGCGTTGTCTCGAACCGGCCATGCTCGTTATAGCAGGCATATGCACCGGGAGCGCCCCGGTGGCGCGAGGTGCGGTAGGCGGCAACCAGCTCATCGAGGACGCGTCGTTCGCGCCGTGTTGGATGATGGACGGCGTAGAGCCCGCAGAATTCATCGATCAAGGATATGAGCTTTGGCTGGGGAACGGTGCGGGCAACCTGTTGGAGGGCGAGGGTTGGCGAGGCAACGTAGAGCCCTCCGCCAAGTGCGTGAAGGAACTCCCTGGGGATGGACTTTCCTAATCGAGAAGGGTGTACAAGGGGATTTTGATGCATTCCGCCGCTCGAGTCGGAAAGGACGCGTATGGGTAGCGGAACGCCAATTAGGTCGGTGTATGCGTGGTGGTAAACGAGGCGTGTCGCCTCTGAGGCGTTGCTTCGGAGTCTGGTTTGTTGAGGCTTCGGGCCGCTTGGATGCTCATCGGGCTGGGTGAAGCCGTCTATTACGCTGGCATCGCAGATAATGGGAGGGGTTCTCCAGTAGGCAATAGCCGACCAACCGCTAACGATAACCATGGCACGCCCTTTCACGTGGTCCAACCGTTGAGAAAAGGGTCTCACGCCGAGCTGACCAATATCTGGCCGGTAGATGACGCTTTTCTGACCAAAATCTGTCTGATTTCTGAACACGTGAAAAAGATTGCAGATGCATCGGACTGCTTGATGCACAACGCTTATTTAGCTCCAGTCGCTTATGGACCCTGGGCGATATAAAAAACGATTTTGGGCCGGTTTATCGGGGATACCCAAAGTAGACATGGATATGGCGATGCGTTAACCTGCGCGTTCGTATTCGAAGAGGCGATGCCTACTTGCGAGGCGCCGAATAAACCGGCCTAAATCGGCGCTGAGTCGTCCTAGACTAGCGGAGACGCATACTTCTCGGGATGTATAAGATGCGCGGCAGCGAGCTGCGCCTTGCTTCCGTACGCAGGCGGTGAAATCGTTCGTTTTCTGCGCTTGATGTCTGCTGCGGGCGGGGCAATGGGTACCATGAGCCCATATGGAGTCTGGCGTTCGCGCTGGGGCGGGTTGCGGCTTGGTCGCGCGGGCGGCTGGGGTCGCACGACTACCCATGGTGCACTCTCGTATTGGAAAGGCCCGCTGTGCTTGAGCTCAAAGGTATCACCAAGGATTATCCATCTGGCGACTCGGTTGTCCATGCGCTCAAGGGCATCTCTGTTACCTTCCGCAACCAGGAGTTCGTGAGCATTCTCGGGCAATCGGGATGCGGCAAGACAACGCTGCTCAACATCATCGGCGGTCTCGACCAATACACGCGCGGCGACCTCGTGATCAATGGCCGTTCAACCAAGAGCTATCTCGACCGAGATTGGGACACGTACCGCAACCACAGCGTGGGCTTCGTGTTCCAGAGCTACAACCTTATTCCGCATCAGAGCGTGCTGGCCAACGTCGAGATGGCGCTCGTGCTATCCGGCACGCCCAAGGCGGAGCGGCGGCGCCGGGCGGAGGAGGCGCTTAGGCGCGTGGGCCTCGGCGAGCACCTGCGCAAGCGGCCAAACCAGCTCTCGGGCGGGCAGATGCAGCGCGTGGCCATCGCCCGCGCCATCGTTAACGACCCCGAGATCATCCTCGCCGACGAGCCCACCGGCGCCCTCGATACCGAGACCTCGGTCGAGGTCATGGATATCCTGAAGGAGCTCAGTCGCGACCGCCTCGTTATCATGGTCACGCACAACCCGCAGCTTGCCGAGGAATACTCCGATCGCATCGTGCGCATCCAAGACGGCCTGATCACGAGCGATTCCGCTCCGGTCGACCCTGCGCGCGAGCGCCTCACGCCCGAGCAGGTTCAGGCCCACGCGGTGGCCGATGCTCGCAAGGGCAAGCGCTCGATGAGCTTCCGCCAGGCACTTGCGCTCTCGTTCAACAACCTCATGACCAAGAAGGGCCGCACGTTCCTGACGGCGTTCGCCGGCTCGATCGGCATCATTGGCATCGCGCTCATCTTGTCGCTTTCCAGCGGCACCCAGGATTACATCAAGGAGACGGAGGAATCCACGATGGGCAGCTACCCGCTGACCATCAACCAGACCTCGACGGACCTTACGAGCGTCATGGGTGCGCTTATGGGCACGAGCGACGAGCGTACCGGCCAAAACGACAGCGGCGGCGTCCAGTCGAAAAACATCGTGAGCGATATGGTCTCGAGCATGGCCGAGGGCTCCACCGAAAACGACATGGGCGCCATCAAGGCATGGATTGACAGCGACCCCGCCATCGGGGACAGCCACTTGAGCGATCTGGTGACCGACATCCAGTTTACCTACGCGACGCCGCTCAACGTGTACCGATCCGATACGACCTCGGGTGCCGTGCAGGTTAACCCGGCGACCGTGCTCGACTCGCTCGGCATCGCAATGGGCGAGACCCAGACCGAGATGATGAGCACGATGAACGGCGGCAGCGGGTCGGCGTACGACGTGTGGACGGAGATGCTCGCCAACAAAGAAACGTGGGGGCGCGAGTACGACGTGGTGGCTGGACGTATGCCCGAGGCATGGAACGAGGTCGTTATCTATGTGGATGAGAACGATCGGATCAGCGACTACACCCTCTACGCGCTCGGGCTCCTCGACCAAAGCGAGCTGCGCGGCATGATGAGCGACGTGATTGCCGGCCGGAAGGTGGAAGATAGCGAGCAGACGAGTTACACCTATGACGAGCTCATGGGCCTCACGTTCAAGCTGGTGCCCGAGAGCAGCAAATACGCCCAGCAGCAAGACGGAACATGGGCCGACATGAGCGACGACGCGGATTATATGCGCGGCGTGGTGGACGATGCCGAGGAGCTGCGGGTGGTGGGTATCGTGCGCCCGAGCGAGGAGAACGACACGGGCAGCAACTGGGGCGCCGTGCTCTATACGCCAGAGTTGACGGAGCACCTGGTGGAGGCTGTGAACGCCAGCGATGTGGTGGCTGCGCAAGAGGCGAACCCCAACACCGATATCTTCACCGGCCTCCCGTTCGAGGACACCACGGTGAACCTCACCATGGATGCCATCGAGGCAATGATCGACCAGATGCCGAGCGAGCAGGGGGCTCAGCTTCGCTCCTATGTGGACGGCCTGCGCGAGGACGGCCTTTCGGACGAGGAGATCGCCTCGGCCTTCAGCCGGCAGATGAGCGAACAGACCGACAACGCCACATACGACGGGAACCTCGAGACGCTGGGCGTATGCAGCCTGGAAGAGCCGAGCTCCATTAGCATCTACCCCATAGACTTCGAAGCGAAGGAGCAGATCGACGCGCTGATTGACGACTATAACGAGCAGATTCGCGCGTCGGGCGAGGGCACGGAGATTCAATACACCGACATGGTAGGAATGCTCATGTCGAGTGTGACGGATATCGTGAACGCACTGACGTACATCCTCATTGCGTTCGTGGCGATTTCGCTTGTGGTGAGCTCGATCATGATCGGCATCATCACCTATATCAGCGTGCTGGAGCGCACGAAGGAGATCGGCATCCTGCGCGCAATCGGGGCGAGCAAGAAGGATGTGAGCCGTATCTTCACGGCGGAGACGTTCATCATCGGCCTCGTTTCGGGCGTGCTGGGCATTGTGGTGACAGTGCTGCTGGATATTCCGGTCAACATGATCATTTACCAGATTACCGGTGTGGAGAACCTGGCCTCTGTGCCGGTGGCCGCCGGAGCGGTGCTTGTGCTGATCTCGGTGGGGCTCTCGTTCCTGGCGGGGCTCGCGCCGAGCCGCATGGCTGCCAAGAAAGACCCGGTAACCGCGCTGCGCACCGAGTAGTGCCGATGGGGGCACCCGTTCCCTCGTGCGCGACCTGTCCCGGCTTCGCGTTTCGTCTACGTGCGCTTGAGGCGCCGCTGCCTCCGCGGCATGTTGGCTGCGGGCGTTCGTGCAATGCGCTATGCTTGGTGCCCTCGTGCCGCCCGTCGCGCGCCTCGCACGGCAGCGTGAGCTACGCAGCGGCGTGAACCGCGCGGCAGCGGGTGGCACCGAAGCGGCAACAAACACGGCAAGATGGGAGCGCGCATGGGAACCTATATAAGCAACGTGCAAACAGCGGTGTTGCTGTTCCCCCTGCTCTCGGCGTTGCTCTCGGTTCCTTATGCCATCTACCAGTACCGCAGCTACGGCAGCATCTCTCTATGGAAGACCTTCCTCGTCTTCTCGTTCATCTTCTACCTCATGTGCGCGTACTTCATGGTCATCCTGCCGCTTCCGGCGGACCGCAGCATCGTGGTACCTGGGGCGCAGCACCCGCAGCTCGTTCCGTTCCGCTTCATGCGCGCCCTCGAATCCGGGGCGCCGCTCGACCCAACATCTCCGGCGTCGTGGATCGCGTTCCTGCGCCGCCCTGACATCTACACGGTGTATTTCAACGTGCTGCTTACCGTACCGTTCGGTGTCTACCTGCGCTATCTGTTTCATCGCCGCTGGTGGCAGGCGCTCGTGCTGGGGTTCGCGCTCACCTTGTTCTTCGAGATATCGCAGATCACGGGGCTTTTCGGCATCTACGAGCATCCGTACCGGCTGTTCGACGTCGACGACCTCATCACCAACACGCTCGGCGCCATGCTTGGGTTCTGGGCCTCCATTCCGCTCTGCCACTTCCTGCCCGACCTGCGCGATGTGGACGAGCGGTCCATTGCGCGCGGTGCGGCGCACACCTCGTTCTCGCGTCGCCTGCTCGCGTTTGGAATCGATATGGCTGCCACCGCCGTCGTGCTTTGGCTGTATGGCATCGTGGGGCCGGCTGGACCGTCGGCTGCAGGCGAGCAATTCGCCGTGCTCGCTGGTTCGCTGGTCGCCACGTTCGTCACCTTCATGGCCATTCCCGTCATCACGCGCGGGCAGACGATCGGCCATATGGTGTTGCGGCTGCGCGTTGTGCGCCCCGATGGCTCAAGCGCGCGCAGCTGGCAGTACATCGCGCGCTACGGCCTTCTGTTCTGGGTGTTTCTCTTGCTGCCCAACTGGGTGAGCGCTCTGTTCCCAACCGGGGGAGTTACGCTCCATGCCGGGGCGGACGAGGTCTCTATCGGGGCGACCGCGATAGAGACCGTGCTGGCAAGCGTCTACCTGTTCTGGCTGGTAACTATCGCGCTCCGGGCGGCGCTTTCGGCCTTCAAGCACCCGTTCGTGATGCTGAACGGCGTTATCTCCAACACGCGCGTGATGTCCGAGGCGCAGGTTGAGCGTCTGCGTGCTGAGCGCCACGCGCAGAGCTTGGAGGAGGAGCTCGCGCAGAACGATCTGGGTGCGAGCTCGCTCGAAGACGCATTCGACTCCTCGTTCGATGCGGTGTACTCCGACGAGGAGGACGCCGAGATCGATGCGATGAGGGCGGACGAGTAGCGCAGGGCGCTGGTCCGGGGCCGGGGCGTGTCGCGCGGAGTGCCGGGCCCGGGCTTTGGGCAGGGTGTGCCGCGGGGGGGTGACCCGGCCCTGGGCGGACAAGCCCCGCGCGTGCGGCGCGGCGTGCCGGGCTTGGGGGAACGCGTTCCTTGCGCGGACGTTACGGTTTTGCTGAGCGTTCCCGTCGCGCTTCTGCCTCGGTGGGCCTGTGCCATAATAGGCGGGTATCAGCCGAACAACAGAGAGGACGCTATGTCCCACGTAGATGCATCGATTGCCCTTGGTTCAGCCCCTTGCGACGCGGCGCTGCCGAGCTCCAGCCAAGATGATGCGCTCCATGAGGAGTGCGGTGTCTTCGGCGTTTGGGCGCCCGGCCTCGACGTCGCGCGACTTACATACTTCGGCCTCAAGGCGCTGCAGCATCGCGGCCAGGAATCGGCGGGCATCGCGGGGGGCGACGGTGGCACGGTGATGGTCCGTAAGGACTTGGGCCTCCTCGACCAGGTGTTTTCGAACGCAGACCTCAGCTCGCTCACGGGCGACCTCGCCATCGGGCACGTGCGCTACGGCACGGCGGGTGCCAAAAGCTGGGAGTCCGCGCAGCCGCATCTCTCGACGATCAACGACGTGATCATTGCGCTGGCGCATAACGGCACGCTCGTGAATACCGACGAGCTGCGCCGCCAGCTCATCGACCTGGGCGTCTCGTTCATGTCGAGCTCCGATTCCGAGGTCGCGACGCGCCTCATTGGGTATTTCACCCAGCGAACGAGCCATCTGCGCGAAGGCATTCGCAAGACGATGGAGCTCGTGCGCGGCGGATATGCCATGACGCTCATCAACGAGCATGCGCTCTACGCGTTCCGCGACCCGTTCGGCATCCGCCCGCTTGTGCTCGGCCGCCTGCCGCTGGAATGCCAAAAGGGGGGCAGCCCACAATGTGACGCTGAAGCCTACGTTGGGGCCGAGGGCTGGGTCGTTGCATCCGAGACCTGCGCGCTCGATATCGTTGGCGCGGAATACGTGCGAGACATTCGCCCCGGCGAAATACTTCGCATCAGCGAGGAGGGGCTCGTCTCCGAGCAGGGTGTTCCCGCTGCGCGCGAATCGGCCGAGTGCATCTTCGAGCAGGTGTACTTTGCCCGCCCCGATTCCATCATGGCCGGCAAGTCGGTCTATGCGTGCCGCTACGACATGGGCCGGCAGCTTGCGCACGAGGCGCCCGTCGATGCCGATATGGTCATCGGCGTTCCGGACAGCGGCTTGCCGCCGGCGGAGGGCTATGCGCGCGAGAGCGGCATCCCCTTCGGCGAGGGGCTCATCAAAAACCGCTACGTCGCGCGCACCTTCATCCAGCCGACGCAGGAGCTGCGGGCAATGGGCGTTCGCATGAAGCTCAATCCGTTGCGCGACAACATCGCAGGCAAAAGGCTCGTGGTGATCGACGATTCCATCGTGCGCGGCACCACTATGGTGCAGCTGGTGAAGATGCTGCGCCAGGCCGGCTCGGCCGAGGTGCATGTGCGCATCAACAGCCCCGAGGTCGAGTGGCCGTGCTTCTATGGCATCGATACCGGTGTGCAGAAGCAGCTCATCAGCGCGAATAAATCGGTTGACGAGATTTGCGAATACATCGGGGCCGATTCGCTCGCCTTCCTTTCCGTTCAGGGCTTGCTTGCGAGCCTGCCCAAGCGCGGCTACTGCACGGCGTGCTTTACGGGGGTCTACCCGGTGGCGATACCGTCGAGCTTTGGCCGGGATAAGTTCATGGCGGGCTACGACCCCTGCAACCTCACGCAGGCCGAGGCAATCGGAGAGGCGGCGGTGACCTCCAAGGACCGCGACCGCAGCTGGGAAGAGAAGCACGGCGTTCGATAGCCGCTGATGGTAGAATCCAAGCGAGCCGCAAGGTATTGGGGTGCGTGCGGCGCCTCGATGCTGGTGGCTGGGCTGTATGCGAACGCCGGGGCGCGGGCCTCGGCTTTACGAGGGAGATCCCATGGCGTCATACGAGGGAAAGCGTTTTCGCGGTGACGGCGAGAGGCCGTCGTCCATGGGAGGGGCTGCCGGCGGCACCCGGCCGGGAAGCCATTTTTCGGGTGCATCTTCGAGGGGCGACGGTGCGGGCTGCGCGGGTGCGTCCGCCCGCCATGCCGCGCAGCCCGGTTCAGCCTCCCACGCTGCGGATCCGTCCGGTGCTTCGCGCCCCGCTGTTCAGCCCCCTGCGCGCATTCAGACTTCACGCTCCCAGCGAACAAATCGCGCTCATGCTTCGTACCAGCCGGAGGGCGCGCCGCAGAGCTATGCCTCCTCTGCCGCTCCGCGTGGGCGAGCTGCTTCCCGCGGTGCAGCGTCCGCCTATGCTCGGGGTGGTTCCTCGGGTGGCCGTCGCGGGCCGGGCAGCGGGCACGAATCGGGGCGTGACGATCGCGGGAGAACGGGCGGCGGGCGCAGCAAGCGCAACATCGTCTCGTACATGCTCATCGGCATCGGCGTTGTGTTGTTGCTCGTTGCCGCCGGCATCTTCATTTGGGCGCAGTTGGGCTATCGTCAGGCCGCCGAGACCTACTCGAACCTCACCCAGTACGTCACGGTAGACTCCGAGGGCGACGGCATTCCCGTTGTGGACTGGGACGCGCTCAAGGCGCAGAACGAAGACATTGTCGCGTGGATCTACGTGCCCGGTACCGATATCAGCTATCCCGTGGTGCAGGGCGAGACCAACGATGAATACCTGCGCACGCTGCCCGATGGCACGTGGAACAACAACGGCAGCATCATGCTCGATTGCGACCAGACGGCGCCCGGCATGGTAGACCAGCAGACCACGGTTTACGGCCACCATATGAACGACGGCTCCATGTTCCAGCCCATCGAGCAAACGCTCGACCAGGCAAGTTTCGATGCCATGGACACCGTGTATTACCTCACGCCCGACGCCACCTACAAGCTCACGCCGCTGTTCACCGCGCGCGTGGAGGAAAGCTATGTGGAGGCGCGGCAGGCCAATTTCGGAGACACGGCCGCGCTGCAGCAGTACCTGATGGACCTCCGCTCCTATGCCCAGGCGGAGGCGTCCGACGTTGACGAGCGCCTTTCCCAGACCGAACAGGTGCTGTCGCTCGTTACCTGCAGCGGCATGGCTCCCGCAGATCACCGTGCGGTCATGGTGTGCACCATCGCTGAGGAAACACCGGCTGCTGGCGCCTCGTCAACTGCAGAATAGGCGGTTTTCTTGTGCGCGAGCCCGCTCGAAAGGCCCGTCAACGGCCCCCGGGGCAATGTCGTTGCAAGTTTTGGGCACTTGAATGCGGGACCACGAAGTAGACCCCGTTCGGCCACCTCTGTAACCTGCGGTTTTCTTGCGCTTGATGCGCGGTCTACTCGGGCTCTCTCAGATGAAGTGCCCAAAACTTGAAAGAAGGCAACCACGTGGCTTGCGTGCATCCTCACGACTCCTGCGAGCTCCCGCATCGAGCTGGTATGATGGCAGGAAGAAACGTTCCTCCACGGAAAGGATTCGCGTATGAGCGAGACAGCTAGGCACATCACGTATGAAGATGCCGGCGTAGATACTGCCGAAGGGGGCCGTGCCGTCGACGCCATCAAGCAGATGGTTGCCGAGACGTCTCGCCCTGAGGTCATCGGCGGCATCGGCGGGTTTGGTGGCTTGTTCTCCGCTGCGGCCCTCAAAGACATGGAGGATCCCATCCTCATCAGCGGCACCGACGGCGTGGGCACCAAGCTCGTGTTGGCGCAGGTGCTCGATCGCCACGAGACCGTGGGCCAGGATCTTGTTGCCATGTGCGTGAACGACATCCTTGCGAGCGGCGCCGAGCCCCTCTTCTTCTTGGACTATGTTGCCATCGGTCATATCGAGGCCGAGCACATGGCCAAGGTCGTAAAGGGCGTGGCCGATGGCTGCAAGCTTGCGGGCTGTGCGCTCGTGGGCGGCGAGATGGCCGAGCACCCAGGCGTTATGCGCCCGGACGATTACGATATGGCGGGCTTCACGGTGGGCGTGGTCGATCGGCCCAAGATGCTCGATCCCGCCAACGTTCGCCCCGGCGATGTGATCATCGGGTTGCCCAGCTCTGGCATCCATTCCAACGGCTATTCGCTCGTGCGCCGCGTGATTGGCGTTGATAGCCTGGTGCCGGGAACGCCCGAGGCCGAGACCAAGCGCGCCGAACTCGAACAGCCTGTGCCCGAGCTTGGTGGAGAGAACCTGGCCGACGCCCTGCTCGCTCCCACGCGCATCTACGTCAAGCCCGTTCTCGGGCTTCTGCGTTCCGAGGCGGGCGCTCGCGTCCACGCAATTGCGCACATCACGGGCGGTGGCATCACCGAAAACCTCAATCGCGCGCTCGCGCCGGATGTGGACGCCGTGGTAGAGCGCACCGTGTCGCCGACGGGCTTCTCGATGGGCTGGGATGTGCCGCCCGTCATCTCCTATATCTCCCGCGCCGCGGGCCTCACGCCCAACGAGGCGTGCAAGACGTTCAACATGGGCGCCGGCCTTATGGTCATCTGCCCGGCCGATGCCGAGGACGCAATCGTAGCCGAGCTTGAGGCTCAGGGCGAGCGTCCGTTCCGCGTGGGCACGTGCGTTGCCGGCTCCGGCAAGGTGGTGTACAGCGATGAGCGATAACGAGAATCGCTCCACCTGCCAGGAGGCTACGGCTTTCGCAGGTGCGGACGAGGCATATCGCGCCGCTGTCGAGGAGGCCGGGCTCCCGCCCGAGGCACTCCCGAGCGATTCGTTCTTCGCGCCCTCCGTTGAGCGCGAGGTCGATCGCGCCCGCGCCGAGGCGGTTTCCGCTGCCCGCTCTGCTGCTGTGGGTTCCTCCGAGCCATCGGAAACGCTTGCGGCAAGCCCTGTCTACCAGGCCGCGTTTGCCGAGGCGCGCCGACGCATCGAGCAGCTTGAGGCGGCTTTCGACGTGGAGGCCGGAAACGCGCTGCAGGCTCGTCGTGCCGCCGCGCGTGCGGCGGGCGAAGACCTTCCGCCGCTTAAGATTGGCGTGCTCATCTCGGGGTCGGGCACCAACTTGCAGGCGCTTATCGACGAGATTGCCTCCGGCAACCTCAATGCCGAGATCGTGCTCGTGGTCTCGAGCCGGCCGAGTGCGGCGGGGCTCAAGCGTGCCGCGGCGGCAGGAATCCAGACCCTTGCGCTCTCCAAAGAGATATACGCCGATCCCTGGGACGCCGATGAGGTCATCGCCACCGAGCTCAAGCGCGCCGGAGCCGAGTACATCGTCATGGCGGGCTATATGCGCAAGGTGCACGAGCCGCTGCTTATGCTTTGGCCCAACCGCGTGGTGAATCTGCATCCCGCGCTGCTGCCGAGCTTCCAGGGCGCGCACGGCATCCAAGATGCCTACGATCGCGGCGTCAAGGTCACCGGCGTGACGGTGCATTTCGCTAACGCCGTCTACGACCAGGGGCCCATCATCGCGCAGGAGCCCGTGCGCGTCGAAGAGGGCTGGTCGGTCGACGAACTCGAAGCGGCTATCCATGCTGTCGAGCATCGCCTGTATCCGCAGGTTGTCGAGCTTCTCGCCGAGGGACGCGTTCAGGTGCGCGAGGACCTTACCGTTTCCGTCGATCGGTCGTAGCCGATCGCTCTCATACAACCCTTGCTCGCGGTTTGAATCAGCGGGCCCTTTCCGGAATGAGCCGTCTCCCACTCACGGGCTTTTGTCTAAGGGGGGCAGTTCAGAATCGGGGAGGGCCCGTACCTTTAGCATGGTGCTTCGGCTGAGTCTTTCTTGCACCTTGCATGCGGGTGCGAGCAGCGTAGTATCATAGGCCCTAGCAATTTCCGCTTGAACGGCAAGGAATGTCCTCATGTCTATGAACAAAGCCAACACGCCGGGCGCGCAGAAGGCCACGAGTCGCAAGCGCTCGGGCAAGAACGCTCACCCGCGCACCGCGTCCCAGCAGGTCAAACAGCCCACGAAGGCAGATTTCAAGCGTGAGAATCGCAAGAAGATGGGCACGGGCGTCAAGTACGTGCTCGTAGCGATCGGAGTGCTCGCCATGGTGCTGTCGGTCACAAGCGTTGCGTGCTCGGGCATCCTTAACCAGGTGTCCAACGGCAATGGCTACGAGCTTACCGGTGGCGTGGCGGCAACGGTGAACGGCGTCAAGATTACGGAAGACACCGTAACCGAGCAGATCATGAGCACGCGCTCTTCGTTGGGCTACGACAGCGATGAGGACTGGGCCAACTATCTTGCGAGCAGCGGCATGACGCCCGAAAGCTATCGCGAGAGCGTTATCGATAGCATCGCCGACCAGCTGCTCGTGAGCCAGGCCGAGCGCGACAACAACATTACGGTAAGCGACGAGGAGGTCGACGAGGCGTGGCAGGAGGCCGTTGCCAACTACGACTCCGAGGACGCCTTCATCGAGCTCCTGTCGCAGATTGGGTATACCGAGGAGACGTACCGGGAGAGCCTGAGCCAGAACCTCATGACCCAGAAGCTCTACGATGCGGTCGCGCCGGTCGATGACCCCACGGACGACGAGATCATCGCCTACGCGAATGAGAACCTCGACACCTATAACGGCGCCAAGCGCTCGTCCCACATTCTGATCAAGGTCGATTCCGAGGCCGACGACGCCACCAAGGAGGAAGCCAAGCAGAAGGCGCAGGACATCCTCGACCAGATTAACGCGGGCGAGATCTCGTTCGAAGACGCTGCGAAGGAATACTCCGAGGACAGCTCTGCTAGCAACGGCGGCGACGTGGGCTGGGATAAGCTCTCCTCGTTTGTCGAGGCGTACCAGACGGCGCTCGACGGGCTTGAGAAGGGGCAGATCAGCGGCGTGGTGGAATCCGACTACGGGTACCACATCATTCAGTGCACCGATGTCTTTAGCGTAGACGGCGAGGTGACGTCGATCGATCAGATCCCCGAGGACCTGCGCGACACGTTCTCGAGCAGCGTTAAGTCGACCAACCAGCGCACCGCGTACAACGATTGGCTTACGGCCACGCGCGAGGAGGCCGACATCCAGATCAACGATATGCCGGAAAACGTGCCGTATAACGTTGATATGAGCTCGGCGAGCTCGAGTGATGCGAGCACCGACGAGGCTTCTACCGGCGAGGACGCGCAGGGTTCGTCAAGCGAATAGGCCCGGGGTCGGTAGGTTAATACCGTCTAGGCACGACAGGCAAGCAGCGCCCGGGCACAGCCCGCAGGCGAGTGAGGAGATACCGATGACCAACGAAGAGCTGCATAACGAGATGGTTGCCGCGATGAAGGCGAAGGACAAGGTGCGCCTCTCCATCGTGCGCCAGGTGATGGGCGAGGTGAAGAACCTCGAGGTGAACGAGCGTCGCGACGCAACCGAAGAAGACGTTAACACCATGATCAAGCGCCTGATCAAGCAGACGACCGAGACGCTCGAGATGTCGCGCAAGGCTGGGAACAACCAGGAGCGCACCGACACCCTGACCCAGCAGGTTGAGATTTTGGAGAGCCTGCTGCCCGAGCAGCTCTCTGGCGATGCGCTGGTTGAGCTTATCGAGAAGACCATCGCCGAGGTTGGGGCTGCGACGCGCAAGGATATGGGGCGCGTGATGGGTGCGCTCAACAAGGCGACGGGCGGAAACTTCGACAAGGCGGCTGCTGCCAAGGAGGTCGGCGCCCGCCTCGCGTAAGGAATCGGCTCGCACGTGGGTTTCAGCGCGGACGACATGCCTCCGCGCTGTTGAAACGGGTCCGTTGGGGCGGTGCGTCCGCTTCATCGGGCCCGTATTTTGTGGAAAACTGGAACGAACAATGCGAAGACCCCACGGCGCTTGGTTTCCAATGCAAGAAAAGGGTCGAACGGAGGCGTAAATCTACCCGCCCTGTTCTGACGAGCTCCTGTTTTGCATTGCCAGCGAGATTGCCGGTCCTAGATGAGGCGATTTCGCACCGTTAACCTTGCTTCGCTCTGCCCCCCACCTGTACGTGTGCCCCTGGGGCAATGGGCATGCTGCTCCTTGTAGGTTTCACGCTAGCAAGGAGACTTCATGAGCGGCGCCACTGGTGCAGCCTCCCCTTAGGGATGCAGCAGTCCACATCGGGGCGGGTCCAGAGGGCTCGCCCCGTTGCTGTATGTATCAAAGTGACAGAATGAAACCAAATTGGGTATACTTGATTCCATTACTGCAGATGTACGACGTGTTGCTGCTCGGTTTCATGTTTATTGCGAGCTAACGGTATATGGTGAGTGATAGGGCGCGCACCCGTACAATAGGGCGTATTCAAATCGCATAGCTGTGCGTTTTGAGGCTCGGGCTTCGGGCTTGGGCGCGCGTATCGTGAAAGGAAGGGACCTCGTCCATGGCAAATATGATCGAGATCCGCGGTCTCAATAAGTACTTCGGCGATCTTCACGTGCTGAAGGATATCAACCTGACCGTCGAGGCGGGCGAGAAGCTCGTGGTCATCGGACCGTCTGGCTCCGGCAAGTCCACGCTCATCCGCTGCATCGATTGGCTCGAGGAGCCCACCACAGGCGAGGTGCTCATCGACGGGCAGCTCGTGACGAAGAAAAACCATCTTGAGATGGCGCGCAAGTATTCGTCGATGGTGTTCCAGCAGTTCAATCTCTACCCGAACATGACGGTGCTCGGCAACCTCACCCTGGCTCCCATCAAGCTCCAGAAGAAGAGCAAGGAAGAGGCCACGAAGACCGCCATGGCTGCGCTCGAGCGCGTTGGCCTCGCGCAGAAGGCGGGAGAATACCCGCAGAATCTTTCCGGTGGCCAGCAGCAGCGCGTTGCCATCGCGCGCGCCATGTGCACCAAGCAGCCCATCATCTTGTTCGACGAGCCCACATCGGCCCTCGACCCGGAGATGATCCAGGAGGTGCTCGACGTTATGATCGAGCTCGCCCACGAGAACATCACCATGGTCTGCGTTACGCATGAGATGAACTTCGCCAAGCAGGTTGCCGACCGCGTGATCTTCATGGATGACGGCCAGATTCTGGAGGAGGGCACTCCGGAGCACTTCTTCACCAACCCGCAGAACCCGCGTTGCCGGGACTTCCTCAATAAGATCCTGCATTAGCGAATGCGATTATCTCTCGGCTTCGTGATGTCTCGGCGCCGATAGATATACGCCCGGCCGGTGCACGTTATCGCCGGCTTGGCACCCGATTCCGAACGAAAGGGGTATCAATCATGGCTATGACTCGTCGCAACTTCATCAAGGCGTTCGGCGCAGCGGCAACGGTGGCGGGCCTCGGGCTCGCTGGTTGCAGCGGCGGCGACAGCGGCTCGGGCTCCGCTTCGGGCGATGGCGCTTCCAAGCTGCAGACCATCAAGGACCGTGGCGTGCTCAACTGCGGCGTTAAGGCCGACGTTCTTGGCTATGGTTACCTGAACACCGAGACCAACGAGTACGAGGGCCTCGAGATCGACCTGTGCTACCAGATCGCGGCCGCCGTGCTCGAGACCACGTACGAGGAGGCCAAGGAGCAGGGGCTGTGCGAGTTCACCACGGTGACGCCTTCCACCCGCGGCACGCTCATCGACTCCGGCCAGCTCGACATCGTGGCTGCCACCTACACCATCACGCCCGAGCGCGAGGAGGACTGGGACTTCTCCACGCCGTATCGCACCGACTCCGTGGGCATCATGGTCAAGTCGGCCAACGGCTGGACTTCGATGGAAGACCTGGACGGCCAGACCATCGGCGTGTCCACCGGCTCCACCACGCAGCAGCTCGTTGAGCAGATGATCGAGGACAACGGCTTCAACTGCACGCCCAACTTCACCGAGTACCAGTCGTACCCTGAGATCAAGGACGCGCTCGACGCCGGCATGGTCCAGGCCTTCGCTATGGATCGCTCCACCCTCAACACCTATATGGACGACACCGTCGAGCTGCTTCAGCCCGAGATTGAGTTCGGTACGCAGGACTACGGCGTTGCCACCCAGAAGGGCTGCGACCTTTCTAAGGTTGTGGACGACACCGTGAACGAGCTGCTCGAGAGCGGCTGGATTGACGAGGAAATCGAGACCTGGGGCCTCGTCTAACGATTACAGGGTAATGGACGGCGGGCTCTCGGCTTTTGGCCGCGGGCCCGCTCCGTGTCCCAAAAGGAGGCCGGCGCGCGGGCCCATACGATTGCGCCCGCCGCGCCGCACTGGATATGCCGCTACGCGCCGGTCCCCTTTTGGAACATGCGGGAAAGGAACGTCATGCTAGAAAGCCTACTTGATCCCCGGCGCTGGCAGATCACCTTTGATTCGATCGATGCGTTTTGGGACGGGTTCTTTGTTACGCTGCAGGTGGTTGTCTGGGGCCTGATCTTGGCTCTCGCACTCGGCACGATCCTGGGCGTGTTCTCGACCACGCGCTCGCGCGTGCTGCGCGCCATCAGCCGCGTGTATGTCGAGTTCTACCAGAACACGCCGCTGCCGGTGCAGGTCATCTTCATGTACCTCATGGGGCCGCAGCTTCTGCAGATTGCCACGGGCTCGGCCGCGCCGGTGCCCATTCCGTCTGTAGTGCTCGGTTTCGTGGGCGTTGGCCTGTATCACGCCGCGTATGTGGCCGAGGTTATCCGCACCGGCATCGAGGCGGTTCCGCGCGGGCAGATGGAGGCTGCGCTCTCTCAGGGCTTTACGCGCGTGCAGGCGTATATCTACATCATCCTGCCCCAGACGTTCAAGGTGATTCTCCCGCCGCTGTGCAACCAGGCGCTCAACCTGGTGAAGAACAGCTCGGTGCTCGCGCTCGTGGCGGGCGGCGACCTTATGTATCGCTCCAACAGCTTCGTGGGCACCTATGGCTACCTGCAGGGCTATATCCTTGCGTGCGTGATGTACTTCATCATCTGCTTCCCGCTCTCGATGCTCGTGCAGTATCTCGAGAAGCGCTCAAAGCGCGTTCCCAAGGCAAAGAAGCTGCGCGATATCGCGCCCGAGCTCACCAAGGAGGCGTAACCGATGGATGCTTTCAATGCAGCGAACCTCACCTTTATCCTTAACGGTTTCTGGTTGACCATTCGCATTTCGGCGCTGGCGATCGTATTCTCGATCATCTTCGGTACGGTGCTCGCCATGATCAAGCAGTACTGCCGCGGCAAGCTGTCTATCTTCCGTTGGATCGTGACGGCCTATATCGAACTGTTCCGCTGCACGCCCAACCTGCTGTGGATCCTCTTCATCTACTTCACGATGCGTGCCTCCAACTTCGTGGTTTCGGTGGTGGCGTTTACGGTGTTTACCTCGGCAGTCGTGGCTGAGATCGTGCGCGGCGGCTTCAACTCCATCCCCAAGAGCCAGTTCGAGGCTGCGCAGAGCCAGGGTTTTGGCTTCTTCGCCACCATGCGTCTCATCATCTTGCCGCAGACGTTCAAGACCATCATCCCGGCACTCTTCAGCCAGTGCACGACGGTCATCAAGGACTCCTCGTACCTTGCGAGCATCAGCGTCATGGAGCTCATGTTCAACGCGCGCGTGGTCATGGCACAGATTCCCAGCCTCGATCAGAAGCTTCTCATGTACGGGCTGGTCTTTGCCCTATACTTCGTGTTGAACTTTGGCATCTCGCTCATCGTTCGCGCATACCAGCGCCGCGTGGTTGCTGCGTAGGCGTAGGCTAGGAAACAGCACGTTCAGGCCAGCGTATCGAGGGAAGGCATCATGGGCATCATTCCACAGTTGAAGAAGAGGCGCGCCGAGCTCGAGTTGCGCGTGGCCGCGTCCGAGGCGGAGCGCGCGGGGCAGCCGGTCGTTATCACCATCGCCCGCGATTTTGGCGCGGAGGGCCACGAGATCGGCAAGATGCTCTCGGCGGAGCTTGGGATACCGCTCTACGATAACGAGATTCTCGTTCGTTCGAGCATCCGCGCCGGCGAGTCTATGGACCGCATCGCCGCCTACGACGAGCAGCTTGCTGCAGAGAACATGGCGTTCTTGCCGGATCGCGTGGACGCGCGCAACCTCGCCGATAAGCTGTTCGAGAAGATGGCCCAGGTGATCATCGACCTCGGTTCGACCGAGAGCTGCATTATCGAGGGACGCCTGTCCGACTACCTGCTGCGCGCCAACCCCAACCACATCGCGGTGCTCGTGACGGCGCCGCTTGAGGACCGCATTCAGATTGTGAGCAAGAAGCGCGGGCTCAACCATTACAAGGGGGCGCAGCTGGTCAAGAAGCAGCAGCGTGCGCGCGAGCAGTTCTACAAGCGCTATTCCGCTGGCAAGTGGCGCATGGATATGGGCAAGGACCTGGTGGTCAACCGTGCGAAGCTGGGGCGCCAGGGGTGCGTTGACGTGATCGCTGCCGCGTACCGCTCCAAGCTGCGTGAGCTGGGGCTTACCGAGACGGGTCAAGCGCCGCGTACTGTGATTGACGACGATACACTGCATGTGGCAGCGGAAGTGGGATAGCAGGCGGCTGCTGTTGTGACGCGCCGCGCATGACGTGCGCCGGCTCTGATACGCGCCGGGTTTGACGCATGAGCAGGGTTTGGTACACGAGCATGCTTTGACACACACCTGCTGTGGCGTATGAGCGCCGGTGGTTCGGGGTTTCCGGGCCGCCGGCGTTTTTTGCGCCTCATCGCAGGCGCTGTTCGTAGTTCGGCGTCGCGTCTTTAGGCGGGGCGCGTCGGGGCAGGGCACTGAGGCTTCATGCCTGCTGCAACTACCGGTTGAAGCCCTGCGGAGAGGCGGGCGCCATATCGCATATACTCGAACTGTTCATGCTGAATAATAGGGGAATCTATGTCTGCATCCGATAAGCCGCCGTTCCGCAAGCGGCATCCATGGTTCGTGCGTATCGCGGCGGCGATGCTCGTGCTCGCGCTTGGTTTTAGCGCGTACATTGCCGTGGCGGTGTGCAACCGCCTCGAGCAAGAGCGGCTTGGCCTGGCAACCATCGAAGCGCCCGCTGCGGCTACGCCCATCGAGGGGTCGTCAAAGCGCTCGGGAGCGTTTACCGCGGAGATCGAGTTCACGAGTATGGCCGCAACCGAAGGCCAGCGCGTGGCGACCGAGGTCTCCTGGGACGACGACTGGTTCTTCCAGGATCCAACGGCCTACAACCATGAGCTGGCAACCACATGCTCGGTGCTCTCGGCCGTGGCAAACGCGGAATCCTCCTATTACCAAGAGGGGTCGGATGCTCCCGCCTATATGGAGAACGCGCTTGGCGCGCTTGGCTTTGAGGAAATCTCGACCGCATCGTACCAGTACCGCAGCGAGGTCTTTGACGAGGTAATCGATTTCTTCGCAGGCACAGACGATGTGGTGGCGTATTCCGTGGCAACCAAGCACGTAACGAGCAGCACGGGCGAGGAGAAGGTGCTCTACCTCGTTTCCATTCGCGGAAGCTACGGCGCAGAGTGGCTGAGCGATTTCAATATGGGCAATGCGGCCGATTACGACATGGATGCCATCGACCATGAGGGGTTTATGCGCGCAGCCGACGAGATTATCGAGGACCTTTCCACTCGCTTGACCGAGGAGTACAGCGAAAACCCCGATGTGCAGGTGGCGCTGCTTTTCACGGGCCACTCGCGAGGCGCGGCGACGGCGAATCTGGCTGCATCCTACGCAGACGACATGACCTCCGGCCTGCGCCCGCTCACGACGCTCGAGAACATCTACTGCTACACGTTCGCAACGCCCGAGGTAACCCAGTTCGACAATACGGGAGAGGCGCTCTACAACAACATTTTCAATATCATGAACCCGAGCGACCTGGTGCCGCGCCTGCCGCTTGCCTCATGGGGCAATGCACGCTACGGGCGCGATCTGTGGCTTCCAGGGTACGGCGATGCGACCTTTAACGATCGTTATGCCGATATGCAGGCTGCATTCGAGGAAAACGTGGGTGCGGAGTGCCCGTATGTTCCCGAGGACCGTGCGCAGGTAGATGCATTCATCGAGAAGCTGGGTGAGCAGATTCCTACGCAGGACGACCTTGTTTCTGCAGGTGGCATAGCTTCGCTTATACAGGATTTCGCTGTGGGCCTTGACCCTGTTCGGGTGCTGTACGGACATTATCCTGGAGTATATATCGCATGGATGCAGGTGATCGATGCGGACGACCTTCGCAGCTCTTAGGGCGAAACTTGCGGACCGCTGCATCAAACCGAGGGCCGCTGCCGGATGTTCCAGCAGCGGCCCTCGTGCGTCATGCGTAATCAAGCTGCGAGGTTCGCGGGGTGGCGATTACGCTTCCTCGCCGATCAGCTTTTCCTTGATATCGGCAGCGGCCTTCTTGCCGGCGCCCATGGCCAGGATGACGGTTGCGGCGCCGGTTACGATGTCGCCGCCAGCCCAGACACGCGGATTGGAGGTGCGCCCGTTCTCATCGGTCTCGATGAGGCCCCAACGGTTGAGCTCGACGTCGGCGCAAAGCTTTGCGAACGGGTTTGCGCGCGTGCCGATGGCCGTGACCGCGACGTCGCAGGGGATGGCGAATTCGGAGTCCTGGATGGGGATGGGACGACGGCGGCCGCTCGCATCGGGCTCGCCAAGCTCCATGCGCTGAAGCTCGATAGTCGAGACGAAGCCGTCCGGGCCGGGCAGGAAGCGCAACGGGTTGCAGAGCTCGAGAATCTCAACGCCCTCTTCCTTGGCGTGATGGATCTCGGCGCGGCGCGCGGGCATCTCGGCCTCGGTACGGCGGTAGGCGAGGGTGACCTTCTCGGCACCCAGGCGAAGTGCGGTGCGCGCGGCGTCCATGGCCACGTTGCCGCCGCCGAACACGACGACGTTCTTGCCATGACGGATGGGCGTGTCGTACTCGGGGAACTCGTACGCCTTCATGAGGTTCGTGCGCGTGAGGTACTCGTTCGCGCAGTACACGCCGGGCAGGTTCTCACCGTCGACGTGCAGGAAGCGCGGAAGGCCCGCGCCCACGGCCAGGTAGAGCGCGTCGAAGCCGTCCTCGTTGAAGAGCTCGTCGGCATCGAAGAGGCGGCCGGCGACCGAGTTGTACTCAAAGTGGACGCCCAGCTCCTCCAGGCCCTTGATCTCGCGCTTGACGATATCCTTGGGTAGGCGGAACTCCGGGATGCCATAGGTGAGCACGCCGCCACCGGTGAAGAACGCTTCGAACACGGTAACGTCGAAGCCCTCGCGCGCGAGCTCGCCGGCGCAGGCGATGCCAGAGGGGCCAGAGCCCACGATGGCAACCTTTTTGCCGTTGGACGGCTTGCACTCGGGCGCCTCGCCCACCTCGTCGGCCATGTCGCCGAGCATACGCTCGAGCTGGCCGATTGCCACGGGCTCGCCCTTGCGGCCGAGGATGCACTTACCCTCGCACTGGTTCTCCTGCGGGCACACGCGGCCGCAGACGGAGGGGAGCAGGTTATCGGCCTTGATGGTCGCGAGCGCCCCTGCCCAGTCCTCTTCGCGAATCTTCTCGATGAACTGCGGGATATGGACGCCTACCGGGCAGCCGTCCATGCAGAGCGGCTTCTTGCAGTCGAGGCAACGGTTTGCCTCGGCGATGGCATCGGCCTTGGTGTAGCCCGTGTCGACCGGGCGGAAATCATGAGCGCGCTCCTCTGCGGGCTCCTCGTTCGCGGGAGTGCGGGGAGCTCCGATATTGGGGCGGTACTTTACTTCTGGCATGCGCAGTCCTCCTCATGATGCTTGATGGAAGCGGCTTCCTCGGCCTTGTAGCTCGCCTGGCGATGAGCGAGGTCGTCCCAGTCGACGAGGTTCGCATCGAAATCCGGGCCGTCGACGCAGGCGAACTTGGTTTCGCCGCCCACCTCGACGCGGCAGCATCCGCACATGCCGGTGCCGTCGACCATAATCGGGTTCAGGCTCGCGACGATGGGAATCTTGAACTCGCGGCAGGTGAGGGTCGAGAACTTCATCATGGGGACGGGGCCCACGCAGAAGCACGAATCGATGGAGTCGGTCTCGCAGAGGCGACGGAGCGGCAGGGTAACGACGCCCTTCTCGCCCATGGAGCCGTCGTCCGTGGTGATGAAGAGGTTCTCGAGCGGCAGCGACGCGAACTGCTCGAAGAGGATGAGCAGGTCCTTGTTGCGGGCGCCCATGATGACCGAGACCTTCTTGCCCTGTTCGCAGAGGGTGCGCGCGACCGGATAGGCGATGGCGAGGCCCACGCCGCCGCCAACGACGGCTACGCGATCGCCCTCGATCTCGGTCGGGCAGCCGAGCGGTCCGGTGATGTCCTGGATCTCGTCACCTTCGTTGAGCTCAGAGAGGCACTGGGTCGTCTTACCCACGACCATGAAGATGAACTCGATCCAACCCTCCTCCGGGTTCCAGTTGGCAAAGGTGAACGGGACGCGCTCGCCCGTCTCGTTGATGCGCACCATAAGGAACTGACCGGCATGGGCATGCTTGGCCATCCTGGGTGCGTGGACGCGGAACTCGAAGACCTTCTCCGAGAACTGCGTCTTCTTCAGGATCTTGAACATAGAACCCCTCTCTCATACGAGGCAGGGAGGCTGCGGTGCATGCTGCTCGGCCTAGAAGGACGGGCTGCGCGCATACCGGGCTCCTGCCTGCACACACAAAACCGATTATACCCCGCTGCCTGCATTTTCAATGCAGGCGAGCAGCAGGTATCGGATGAGCGGTGCGTGCATGACGCATGCGGTTGAGGGGTTGGCGCGCTGGGCGCAGCGCCGGTATTTAGTGCTTGCCGTTGTTCGCGCCGGCGCCGTTCACGTGGTCCCGGGCATAGATGACGCCTTGTGCGAGTGCGAGCTCGCAGACGTCTGCTGCGCGCATGATGGTGTCATCGAAGGCCTCAGCGTCCTTGCCGCGCAGTTGCTTGAGCACAAAATCGGCCGTGGGCATGCGGCCCGGAGGCTCGCCGATGCCCGTGCGGATGCGGCTGAAGTCGCGGCTACCCAGCTTGTCGATGATCGAGCGCAAGCCGTTGTGCCCGGCGTGGCCACCGCCGACCTTCACACGCACGTCGCCCTCGGGGATGTCGAGCTCGTCGTGGACGACGAGGACCTCCTCCGGCTTGATGCCGTACTCGCGGCAGAGCTTGGAGATGGGGCCGCCGCTCGTGTTCATGAAGCTTTGCGGCTTAACGAGCACGACCTCGCGTACGCCGCCTTCGGCTTCCGTATCGCGCACCTTGGTCGTGGCGACCTCGGCGCCCAGCTGGTTTTTCCAGTACGACACACCGGCGCGGCGAGCTAGCTCGTCTACCGTTTTAAACCCAGCATTGTGCCGGGTGTTAGCGTATTCTTCGCCAGGATTGCCCAGGCCTGCGACCATGCGGATGGGCATTGGTTGTGCTGCCGCCATGCAAGCTCCTTTTCTGTGATGGAGGTCCATCGCGTAAGATCCCCGCACCATTCTCGTTCATTGCGGACAAATTATCGCTGTTTTGGACACGGATCACCTCGATTTAGGACATGTCCGCCGAATGTCCTAAATCGTCCGGATGACGGGACGTAGCTCGAGCGCGCAGCTACGCATTGGGAGCGCCCGTGCGTTTCGCGTATGGATCTGGTTCGCGTTCGTCCTGGTTCCATCAAAATGTACTCGGGGTATATCTTTTGTAGGGATGCGATATGGTGAATGAGCGCGGGTGCCCATGTGATACCGTTCGTACATGGAAGCACTTGTGATCATAGACTTTTCCGCTTTGCGAGGCGTGCGTTCCGCCCGCCGCGCGTACGGCTCTTTGCCATGGGGCGCTGTGGGCCGCGTTGAGCAACGCCATGCGATCGAGGGTTGCGTACCCAACGCGGATATGGTTGATCTTGATGATTTAGCACGCTTGGGCATGTGGGCACCCAATGAAAGCGAGGGGCTCCACGTGCTCGTAGCGAGCGCGGGCGCGCGGCGCGCCCGAGCGCCGATGCTTTGCCATGTGTGTCCCGGCCCGCTGCCGCTTGGTGCGATTATGCGCGTTGCCCCTGGGGTGTATTGTTCTTCTCCGGCGTACACGGCGCTGAGGTGCTCGCGTGGCAGATCCGTTCCTGAGATCCTCGTTCTGTTGCTTGAACTGTTGGGCTCCTATTCGCTGCCGCCAGAGGCCACATTTCCTATCGCGTGGCGCGGGGTCTGGCCCGATGAGGTTGAAGGAAAGTCTGTTGAGCAGATTCACTATCCAAGTGAGCCGGTAGTGACAATAAAAGAGCTTCAGGCAATGGCGCGTTATGCAAAGAGCAGCGAGTACGCCAACTTTAGAACTGCCGTACGTCTTGCAGCGACGGGCTCGAGGTCGCCAGCCGAGTCGATCATGTATGGGATGTTTGCCCCGCCCTTGCGATTCGGAGCTTTCGGGATTTCGTCCCTGAAGGGAGGCATGCTGCTCAATCATCGGATTGACTTCGATACCACTTCGCTTCATATGGCGTCAGGGGTGCCGTATGCTGTGTGCGATGCGTACATTCCTGCTGCCCATATTGATACGGAGTACAACGGAATCGGGCACGAGGAGGAGAACCGTCGGATTCATGACGGGCAGCGCAACAACGGTCTCAAGGGTATGGGTGTTACGGTGCTCGTTATCAATCGAGACCAGATGCGTGACATTGTTGCTTTGGAAGCAATTGCCCGTTCGATTCATAAGGCGGCTGGTGGCCTGCTCCGGTATCGATACTCTGGCGTCCGCCAGCGTCAGACAGCATGGCTCAATGGCTTGCGGGCGGGGAGCGGACTTCCTCCCGCGTAGTTTTTCTTTCAAATGCTGCTTTTTCTGGCAGTTATTTCAACTATGAACGATTGCAGAGGCGATGTGGCGAGCATCGTCAGCAGCTGGGTGGCGGAACCGTCAAATAAGCGACAAAAACCAGGCATTTTGCTAGGTGCGTTGGTGTCAAAAAGCCATGGGCGGCGTCGCAGCGGCTGCCAAATCGTTCATAGTTGAAATAACTGCCAGAAATAATTGGATTTATTGAAAAAAGTTGCTCTGAACACAAAATAGGGGCCGCGGCATATGCCGCGGCCCCTATTTTGCAGGCGTTGCGATTGCGGATATCTTACATCGCGAAGTCGCCGCCGACGAGCTTGGAGACGCTCTCCTCGTCGTACACGGCCGCGATCGCGTTGGCGAACTCGTCTGCCACCGTGATGGTCTTGATCTTGCCGGCAGCCTCGACGGGGATGGAATCCGTGACCACGCACTCGACGATCGGGGCGTCATTCAGGCGCTCGATGGCCGGGCCGGAGAAGATGCCATGGGTGGCGCACACGTAGATATCGCCAGCGCCCATCTTCTTGAGCTCGCGCACGCTTGCGCACAGCGTGCCCGCGGTGTCAATCATGTCGTCATTGATGATGCAGGTCTTGCCCTCGATATCGCCGATGATGCCCATGACCTCAGCGGCGTTGTGGCGCGGACGGCCCTTGTGCGCGATGGCGAGCGAGCAATCGAGCATGTCGGAGAGCTTCTTCGCAGCCTTGGCGCGACCCACGTCCGGAGACACGACAACAAGGTTGTCGGTATCGAAGTGCATGTTGTTGTAGTACTCGCCAAAGAGCGGCAGCGCGGAGAGGTGGTTCACGGGGATGTCGAAGAAGCCCTGGATCTGCCCCTGGTGCAGGTCGAGCGTGATGACACGGTCAACGCCTGCACGCTCGAGCAGGTTGGCAACGAGGCGCGCAGTGATGGGCTCGCGCGGCGCGGCCTTGCGATCCTGGCGCGCGTAGCCGTAGTGGGTGATGCACGCGGTGATAGTGCGGGCCGAGGCGCGCTTCGCGGCGTCGGTGGCAATGAGCAGCTCCATGAGCGCGTCGTTGACGTCGCCCGAGATGGACTGGATGAAGAACACGTCGGCGCCGCGCACCGTCTCATCGAAGCGCGCGTAGATCTCGCCGTTGGCGAACTTCTCGAGTGCCAGGCCCGAGAGCTCGACCCCCAATAGGTCCGCGACCTTTTCTGCTAGCGGCCTGTTCGCTGTGCCCGAGTACAGGCGCAGCGTTTTCTGCATGGCACACGTCTTCGATGGGTCGTTGATGGGCATGTTCCCCTTCTCCTTCTGCTCGACTGATGTAACGTTCGAGGCCAATAGATACCGTTACTGCCGCGCGATCTTGCGCTCGGAGTAGCCGGTTATGATGCGCTGCTCGGTGCGCTCGATAGCAAGTGCACCGTCAGGAACATCCTTGGTAATAGTGCCGCCGGCGCCCGTCACCGCGTTCGACCCGATGTTCACGGGCGCGACCATCATGGTGTCCGATCCGATGAACGTGTTGTCGCCGATGGTGGTCGGGTTCTTGTGGACGCCGTCGTAGTTGCAGGTGATGGAGCCGGCGCCGATGTTTACGCCCGCTCCCATGGTGGTGTCGCCAATGTAAGAGAGGTGGGGGACCTTGGAGCCCTCGCCGATGGTGGATTTCTTGATTTCGACATGCGTGCCCACATGGGCGCGGTCGAGCAGGTGCGTGCCGGGCCGCAGATAGGCGCGCGGCCCCACGGTGACCTCGTTCTCGATGACGACATCGATGCCAACGGTTTCGTTAAGCGAGCAGCCGTTGCCGCAGGTCACATTGGTGAGGCGCGTGTTGGGGCCAACCTCGCAGCCTTCGCCGATGCGGCAGGTGCCGTCCATGAAGGTGAGCGGCCACACTACCGTGTCGCGGCCGATGGTGCAATCCGGCCCGATCCAAGCGAGAGCGGGGTCGATAAAGGTGACGCCCTCCGCCATGAGGGTCTCATTGATGCGATCGCGCGCGATGGCGGTGAGTTCGGCGAGCTGCGCGCGGCTGTTGACGCCGAGGCCGTCTCGATAGTCGTCGCAGCAGAAGGAAGTCACGCGCTGCCCGGCCTCGCGCAGGATGGCGAGCATGTCGGGCAGATAGTACTCGCCCTGGGCGTTGTCGTTGTTGATCTCGTTGATGTGGGCGGCGAGCAGGGCGCCGTCGAAGGCGTAGCAGCCGGCGTTGCATTCCTGGATGGCGGCCTGGCTGGGTGTGCAGTCTTTCTGTTCGATGATCTCGATGAGGGAGCCTGCGTTGTCAAGCACGATGCGGCCGTAGCCGAAGGGATCGGGCGGCAGCATCGAGAGCACGGCGCCCGCGGCTTTTCCGGTGGCGACGGTCTCGGCGAATCGCTGGATGGTTTCGGGCTGGATGAGCGGCAGATCGCCGTTGAGCACCACGACCGGTCCTTCCGAGATGCCGCATGCCGAGAGGGCTACCTTGACGGCATGGCCCGTTCCCAGCCGCTCGGCCTGTTCTACGCATTCGATGGACACCGCGGCGCTCGCATAGGAGGCGTCAACGATGTCGCGCACTTCCTGCGCGTGGCTGCCCACGACCACGATGATGCGCTGGCAGCCAGCGGCAATCGCCGCGTCGGCCACCCATTCGATCATCGGTTTGCCCAGAATCTTGTGGGCGACCTTAGCATGGTTGGATTTCATGCGGGTGCCCTCGCCCGCAGCAAGAATGATGGCAGTTGCTTCCATGAACTCCCCCGAATTGCGCGTACCGTACAATGCCGAAGCGCTCGGCTTGAGGCGGTTCACGCGGCTGCGCGCGGGGCGCTGCACCAAGAATGTGACTCAAATCGAGCAGGATGTCACTTGGATGATACCTTAGCGGGCAAGTATGCGGGGGCAACAAGGAGGGCGAAGCGCCAAACGTCACAGCGAATGCGCAGGCGCGGCGCGGTTGCGGGCGGGGCGAGGGGCGACGGGGTAAGCATGGCGCGGCTGCGGTCCGATTGCGCGGCGAGCGTGGCGCGGCTGCGGTCCGATCGCGCGGCGAGGGGCGACGGGGCGAGCGTTGCGCGGTTGCGGTCCGATTGCGCGGCGAGGTGCTGCGCGGTGGCGAAGCGCTGGGCATGCGGTCCGACCCTACCGGTTGCGGAGGTGCCGCGTGCTCAAAAGGGCGAAGCGCTAGGCACGCAGCCCGACCGGATGGCGCGCTCTGATTTTGGGTAGACCAATAGCACATGCTCGCAGGGCCCGCGCTGCGCGGTCTAATTTCGCTTGAACATTTGGAGAGATATGCACGGGGATACCATTCTGCTTATGACCTTTGTGTTCGCGCTCGTCGCGGCATTTGCCGGCGGCGTCGTGGCGCGTGCGCTTCGCTTGCCGCCCATCGTGGGCTATCTTGTTGGCGGGCTCGTGGTGAGCCCATTTACGCCGGGCTTCATCGGTGATTCGGATGCCATGAACCAGCTGTCCGAAGTCGGCGTCATGTTCATGATGTTCAGCACGGGCCTGCATTTCTCGCTCAAGGACCTCTTCGAGGTCAAAGGCATCGCGGTGCCGGGAGCTATCTTGCAGATAACCGTGGGTACCGTGGCTGGGTATGCGTTGGCGCAGGCGTTCGGATGGACGCCCGAGGCAGGAATCATGCTCGGCCTTTCGGTGAGCATCGCGTCGACGGTGGTCCTCATCAAGAACCTGACGGACGCGGGCCTGTACCAGAGCCATGGCGGCCGTGTGGCGACGGGGTGGCTCATCGTGGAGGACCTGGCGACGGTCGTGATTTTGGTGGTGCTGCCGGTGGTCTTCGGCCCGGGCGAGACCTCGGGCGCCGAGCTGGCGGCGGGCCTTGCCGAAGCGCTGCTTAAAACGGTGGCGTTCGTGCTGCTTATGCTCGTGGCGGGATCGCGCGTGCTGCCATGGGTGCTCGGTAAGATCGCGCGCTTCTGCCCCAGCGAGCTCTTCCAGTTGGCCGTGGTGGTGATCGCGCTCGGCACGGCCATGGCGGCTTCGCTGCTGTTCGATCTCTCGGTAGCGCTCGGGGCCTTCCTGGCCGGCGTGGTGGTGAGCGGGTCCAAGCTCTCGCATCGCGTGGCTGCCGAGGCCATCCCCTTCAAAGACCTCTTCTCCATCATCTTCTTCGCTTCGGTGGGCATGATGGTCAACCCGGTGACCCTCGCTTCGCATGTGGGAGAGCTTATTGCGCTCGTGGCGCTCATCATGGTGGGCAAATGGCTCATCAACATGGTGCTCGGCGTAGTGCTTTCGGCTGGATTGCATGGCACGCTCACGGTGGCGGCGGGGCTCGCGCAGATTGGCGAGTTCTCGTTCATCATCGGACAGACCGGTATGGGGCTGGGGATTCTCACCGCCGAGCAGTACACGCTCATTTTGGGCGGCGCCGTGGTGTCGATCGCGCTCAATTCGTTCGCGTTCAAGCTTATCGACCCCATCGAGGCGTGGATGCGCAAGCATGCGCGGCTCGCTGCCCTGTACGAGCGCCATGTGCGCCAGTTTGAGGAGCCGTCGAGCGACGTGCGCGATCACGTGGTCGTGGTGGGGTATGGGCACGCGGGCAGGTGCGTGACCGAGGTGCTCAAAAATCTCGACATCCCATGTTTGGTCGTAGAACGTGAGCTGGAAACGGCGGAGGAGGCAGAGGCGGATGGCCTGTGCGTGCTGGTGGGAGATGCGGCCAATTCCGAGATTTTGGCCCATGCCCACCTGGATGCAGCGCGCGTGCTCGTGATCGCGGGCGGCGGAGACGCGGCGGCCGAGGCGATTGCCTACGAAGCGCGCCTGTTCGCGCCCGGCCTGCACATCGTGACGCGTGCCGAGGACGAAGACGGCCTGAAGGCGCTTGCGGCCGCTGGCGCCAACGAGGTCGTGAGGCCGGAGCTCGAGGGCGGTATCGAGCTTATGCGCCATACGCTCATCGATTTGGGCTACACGCCCCGCCAAATTCAGGATTACGCGAACGAGCTGCGTGCAAGCGGTTACGAGGCCCTGGGCGACAACGCCCAGGGTGCGCGGCGGCGCGCGTTCGAGCGCCTAGTGGCGTCGCTTTCCGAGGTGGAGCTCGAGTGGGTGTTGGTGGGCGAAGCAAGTACGGCCGCCGGGAGCACCCTTGCCGACCTCGATCTGCGCGCAAAGACGGGCGTCAACGCGGTGGCGCTCCGCCGCGGAGGCGAGGTGACGCTGTTCCTCGATGCGCGGACCGAGCTGCACAAGGGCGATAAGGTTGGTCTCGTTGGCACCGTGGAGCAGGTGGAGGCCGCAGCGAAGCTGTTCGCGTAGCGGCGGGACGTGCCCGCCAAGCGAATTCGCCCTCGCTGCCGGGCTTGCCGCCGCCAGAGCCCCTCCTCCGTGCTTGACAAGACGTCAGCCTGCAACAGTTCTGTAACATTCCTTGACTCCACTCAACTAAAGCGACACAATCTAGTTCGCCGAAAGGGCGGCGAGAGCGGCACGGGGCCGCGCTCGATAGAACGAAAGGTTGCTCTGCGATGCATGCTTACCTACTAATTTCGGGTGAGATTATTAGCTAGCGCGGGTTTGGTATATCGCCAGCCCGCGCTCATCGCGGGCGGCTGTAAGGCGAGGGCCGTCGTATATCGAGGCCCTCGCTTTTTTGTATCTGCCCGTGCTCGCGCGATGCGCCCAGGCCGGTGAGCCGGCAGGTGCGCATGTAGATCGCATCATCTTCGGGGCTCCGAGGGAAGGAACGTGTCATGAACGGAATGGTCGTCGTTGTGGTGGCCGCGGTGGTGCTTGCCGCCGGCTACCTCGTATATGGTCGATGGCTGGCAAAGACCTGGGGGATCGACCGCGAGGCTCTTACCCCTGCCAAACGCATGGAGGACGGCAAGAATTTCTCGCCCGCCTCGTGCTTCACGGCGTTTTCGCACCAGTTCAGCTCCATCTGCGGTGCGGGACCGGTCACGGGTACTATCGCGGCGATGATGTTCGGCTGGTTGCCGGTGCTTCTGTGGGTGCTCGTGGGCGGCATCTTCTTCGGCGCCGTGCACGACTTCGGTGCGCTCTATGCCAGCGTGAAGAACAACGGCAAGTCGCTCGCCCAGCTCATCGACAAGTACATCGGTCGCACGGGACGCCGTCTGTTCCTGCTCTTTAGCTGGCTGTTCACCATCATCGTGATCGCGGCCTTCGTGGACATGGTCGCGGGCACCTTCCAGGCCACCTTCGCCGCCGATGGCGCCGTGGACGCGGCCGCCTCCTATGCCGGCGGCACGGCGGGCACCATCTCGATCCTCTTCACATTCGTTGCTATCGCATTCGGCTGGATCAACCGCAAGTTCGGCCTTAGCGGTTGGAAAGAGCTCCTGCTCGCTGTGGTGCTCTTCGTTCTCATGTTCGCCGTGGGCATGCAGTTCCCGGTGTATCTGAGCAAGTTTGGCTGGTTCGCGGTCATCGCAGTGTACCTGCTGTTTGCTGCAGCTATGCCCATCCAGACCCTCAAGCAGCCGCGTGACTATCTCACGAGCATCATGATGATCGTCATGATCGTGTGCGCGGTGCTCGGCATCTTCGTGCTCGGCGCCAATGGCGAGGCCACGATGACCGCCCCGATGGTCGCCGACATCTCGGCGCTCGCCACAAACGGCAGCTATCTGTTCCCGCTGCTGTTCGTGTCGGTCGCATGCGGCGCGCTCTCCGGCTTCCATAGCCTCGTTTCCACCAACACCTCGTCCAAGCAGGTCGAGAAGGAGCAGGATACCGTCGTCGTGGGCTACGGCGCCATGATCGTCGAATCCTTCGTGGGCGTGCTCGCCATCGTGGTGGCCGCCATCATGTACTCCCAGATCAACAACACCGGCGCCGCCGGCGCGCTTCAGGGCACGCCGTTCCAGATCTTCTCGCAGGGTGTGGCGCGCGGCATGATGGCCTTCGGCGTGAACGGGACGCTGGCTACCGTGTTCATGACCATGTGCGTCTCCGCGCTCGCGCTGACCTCGGTTGACGCTGTAGCGCGCATCGGCCGCCTCTCGTTCCAGGAGTTCTTCGCAAAGGGCGACGACGCCGCCGAGGATGTGGCAGCCGAGAACACCGGCCTTGCCAAGGTCTTCTCGAACACCTGGGTCGCCACCGTGCTCACGCTGGCGCTCGGCTTCGCGCTCGCATTTGGCGGCTACAACAACATCTGGCCGCTCTTCGGCGCGTCCAACCAGCTGCTTGGCGGCATGACCATGATCACGCTCGCGGTGTTCTGCAAGTGCACCGGCCGCAAGGGCTTCATGCTCTACGTTCCCGTGGCGTTCTTGCTTGCCTGCACGTTCACCTCGCTTGTGCAGAGCATCATCAGCTGCGCGAACGCGCTCGCTGCCGGCGGCATGGCGGTCATCGCGACTTCCGGCCTGCAGCTCGTGTTCGCAATCCTCATCGTGATTCTGGGCATCTTCGTGGCATACAACTGCTTGAAGGAGCTCTTCACCAAGGAGGCCGGCTCCATCCCCGACGAGGAGCCCGAGTGGTCGCAGATGGGTAAGGCTCGTTACAGCCATGGTGAGCGCCCCGAGGCTCCGGCCGACGGCGCCAAGGCTCAGGCCTAATACCCTCCCAAAATGATAAAACGAACCGGGTTCGTTTTATCATTTCTTCCGACGAGATAAGCCGCGAAGGGTGCAGGTGCCCTTCGCGGCTTGTTGGTTTTGGGTTGAGCCAATTTGAGGTGCCCGATTGCCAAGAAATGGCTTCATTCGCTACGCCCGCGTGCCGTGGCGAGCCATGAAGACCTCGTAGTCGGCCTCGTTCTGGTCGGCGTATGCCTGCGAGAAGTTCCAGAGCGCGTCCTCAAACGCGTCGCCGTCGTCCAGATAGGCCGATATGGCCAATTCGTCGCCGGTGCGGGCGTGTGCGTGCGCAAGCGCGTGGGCGCACAAGCGGGCGACGCTTTCCAAGCTGCCGGCGCCAATGCGCTCAAGGTCGATTGACCCCTTGCCGTTCCAGAGCTGGCGTACATAGTAATCGCGCGCGGTGCCGTCGGGCGCGGTGGCTTTGGTCCACCCGAGCAAGATGTCGCTCGTGGACTGCACGAGCCGCTGGCCTTGCACCACGCGCTCGGCGTGGCTGGCAAAGGGCGCGGGCCGCCAGAAGCGCTCGACTACGGACTCGCTCGCCTCCTTGGCCTGCAGGATAAGCGGGTCGTCGGCGTTCTTGCCGGCGAGCAGCGCGATCCATGCACGCGTGCCCACGCTGCCCACACCCACGACCTTGCGTGCCGCGTCGTGCACATGGTAGTGCTCCAGCAACATGCGCCGGTCGTAGGGGAGGCTTGCGAGATAGGAGTCAAGCAGCTCCTGCAAGGCTGCAAAGAGTTCGTTGCTGTCGGTGTAGCCCTGGAGCGCCTCAAGGTCGCTAAGGGGCACGAGTTCGGGAGGCTGCGAGTTGAAGCGCAGCGCATCGCCGACTCGATGGGCGAGCTTATCGGCGGCGCGCTGGTTATCCTTCTGGCGTGCCTTCTCAACCGCGCGGCGCACGGTGCGCCCGGTCTTGCCATGGAGGTCGCGCTCGAACTCGTCGAGCGCCTGCTCTACGTCAAGGTGCGCATACCACACATCGAGCTCCCCCATCTTGGCGAAGCTGCAGAGCGAGCGGCGGTACTGCTTGGCGCAGGCGCGCACGGCGTCTCGGCGGTCTTTCTTGGCGAAGCCCCGGTCGCGCCCGCAAATCTCGACGCTCGCGGCGAGGCGCTTGATATCCCATTCCCATGGGCCCGGTGCGGTTTCGTCGAAGTCGTTAACATCGAACACGAGATGGCGCGTGGGGCTCGAGAAGACGCCGAAGTTCGCGATGTGCGCGTCGCCGATGCACTGCACTTCGATGCCGCTGACCGGCTGTGTGGAGAGGTCGTGTGCCATGATGATGGCGGATCCGCGGAAGAACGCGAACGGTGAGGCGGCCATGCGCTCGTAGCGGAGCGGCACGAGCTCGGGTACGCGGGTGGCGGATTGTCCATCTATAAGCTCGACGGCGTCTGTTCGGTTGGGCTGGACGCTCCAAACTGCGAAATCTTCGAGTGAAGGGGCGGTTTGCGTACGGGTAGTTCGGCTGTTGCTCATAGCACCTCCAACACGGCGGCAAGCACCGCAAGTACGGCGAGGAACGCGATGTTCCACACGGTGAACAGCATGAAATAGCGGCCCTTCTCGCGTGGGAGCACGAGTGCTACCTGTTTATACGAGATGAGGCTCGCCATGGACGCGATGAGCGTACCCAGGCCGCCGAGGTTCGTGCCCACGATGAGCGCAGCGAAGTTCGACGTGAAGCCGGAGAGCAAGATGGCGGCAGGCACATTCGAGAGCACTTGGCTCGCGATGACGGAGACGGCGAGCTCGTGACCATCGATGAGCTGGGCAAGCGCGGTGCTCACCATCTCGATGCGGCCGACGTTGCCAACGAAGACGAAGAACGCGATGAACGTGAACAGCAGCGCATAATCCACGTGCAGGAGGGCGCGGCGGTCCGCGACGAGCGCCACGACGATGGTTACTGCGACGATCGCCTGGTAGGGGAGGATATGCGCGACAGAAAGCAGGGCGAGCACGAAGAGCGCTGCCCAGGGGAGCACGCGGAGCGGGGAGGGCGCGGGGTCGTCGGCCTCGCTGGCGAGCTGCGGGGTTTCGTTGGCGTCCGTGGCGCTAGCAGCGTTGTCGGCTTCACCGCAAGTTGCCGGGCTGTCCGCACTGCCGTCTTCGCTGCTGCTGGCCGGGTTGCCCGCGTCCACGTTGCGCGCCGCCTTCTCCTTCGCGTGCTCTGGAATTCGGCCAAAGAACGCGATCGCGCCCACGAGCAGCACGAGCGCTGCTGCGGCATAAGGCAGCATGAGCAGCAGGAAGTCGGTGAGAGCCATGTGCGATGTGCTGTAGAGGTAAAGGTTCTGCGGGTTGCCGATGGGCGTGAGCATGCTGCCGAGGTTCGCGGCGATGGTCATCATGACCACGGTGAAGCATGCATGGCGTGGGGAATCGAGCGTGCGCAGCGCCAGCAGGGCGAAGGGGACGAACGTCACGAGGGCGACGTCGTTCGTGATGAGCATGCTCGAGAAGAAGGCGAGGAGCGTGAGTGCGAGCGCGAGGCGTCGGGGTCCGCGTACGGCGCTTAGGAGATGCCGGCAGGCGATGCGGAACACGCCGAGACGCGAGAGCCCGGCCATGATCGTCATGAGGCTGGAGAGCATGCCGATGGTGCGAAGGTCGACGTATTCCGCATAGGCGGCGTCGGGCGGGACGGCGGCGCACGAGATGATCGCCAGCACGATGGCCACGACGAGCACGGGGTCTTTTCGCACGATTTCGCGCACGTTGAGAGCAAAACGCATGAATGCGTCCATGGGAGCCTTTCGTTTCACATGAGATGGAGCTCGCTTAGCGTATGACAAGCGCTTTCCGCTGGCAAGGCTGCGTTTTCGCCGGGGAGCCTGCAGGTGCGCAACAGCGTGATGGCGTGCGGTAAACTTCAGCTAGGCGAAGCATCCTATCGACTGCTCCCATGTTCCGAACGAGGTAGTGAGGTTCCGCATGCGTAGCGATAAAGGTTGGTATCTGGACGACGGGGGAACCCTGGTAGTCGACGGCTTCGTTTCGTTTGCGGACGGGGTTCCCTGGCAGTCGATTGCCGAGCAAATCCGCGCGGTACGCGTGCAGCGCGGTGCGCAGGTGGAACGCTTGGATCGATTGTTCGCGGGTTGCCGCCATCTGACCGCCGTAGACGGTCTGGAAAACTTGACGTGCCCCGATGGCAGCGCGGGAGCCGAGGACGCGAGCGAGATGTTCGCGGGTTGCTCCAAGTTGCGCCGTATCGATCTTTCGGCATTCGATACCTCGCGCGTGCGCAGCGCATGGGGCATGTTCCAAGATTGCCGCGAGCTGCGCGAGGTCGTCCTTCCCGCGCAGGGGTTTCCTGAGCTGCGCGAGGCGGGCGGCATGTTTCGCGGATGCCGTAGCCTGCTCTCGTTCGATTTCGCGGCGCTGGGTGCTCCGAACCTCGAGGACGCGTCCGATTTCTTTCGGATGTGCACCTGGCTCGACGAGGTCTCGTTCGTCGGCGCGCGAACCGGGCGGCTCGTCACGGCGGAGCGGATGTTCTATGGCTGCTGCAACCTGGAGCGCATCACGGGCGTCGATGGCCTGCAGACCGGTCGTATCGAAAACCTTTCCGGCATGTTCCGCTTTTGCGCGCGCCTGTCGCAGCTCGATTGCGCGTTGTGGGACACCGCGAGCGTCCGCGAGGCGAACTTCCTGTTCAGCGGCTGTTCGTCCCTCTCGCAACTCGATGTGTCCATGTGGCGCATGCCTCGCCTGCAGGCGGCGCGCGGCATGTTCTCCAGCACGCCGATCGACCGCGTGGACTTGACGGGCTGGGGCGCCCATGAGCTCACCGACACGAGCTATATGTTCGACAGCTGCGCTTCGCTACGGGAAGTGGTGTTCGGCGCCATGGATCTCTCTGGTGTTCTGCGTGCGCAAAGCATGTTCGACGGTTGCACCGAGCTGGAACGCATCGCGCATGAAGGGCGGGGCATGCAGAACGTCCGAAACGCCGCGCGGCTGTTCTTCGGATGCAAGAGCTTGGAACATGTCCCCGGCGGTTTCGTTGATCTGGCGCTGGCGGAGGACGCCTATCGGGCTCGCGAGGGCTGCTCGGCGCCCTTGCCGTAACGCTGGCGGCTCCATCCGCGCATCCCGCCGGAGTCGCGCGCTTCCCGCCGCAGCGCTCGCGCCCTTCGTGTTGCGCAACAGGGGCGCCGCCCGGCGATATCGTAGCCTTGCCAACCACGACGGGAGGAGCGCCTGCGAGCACCTTGCAACCGCCAATTAACGTCTGAGGAATGCCTCGCCGGCACCGTCCGACGAGCGCTGGATGGCGGTATCATTTTTTATAAGCACTGACATGGGAGGCTGATGCCATGGATACCATCACCGGCGACCTGTTCGAATTCTGCGCTATCACCAATGCTGCCCGTGAGGCGGTCAACAGGACGACGGGGGGAACCGATGCGGAAGACCTTCTCAAGGCGGGCTGGAAACTGGCGTTTGCCGATAAGTCTTACAAGTGCATGCGCGACATCATCCGCTTCCAGGTGTCCGTCCGCGACCAAGCGGGCGAGGAGCAGGTGCTTGTGGTGAAGCTCAAGCAGAACGACCCAAACAAGAAGCCGGCGCGCAAGAATCCCAAGCCGTACTACACCTACGGCGTCGATCGCGAGGACGGTTCCCAACGCCCCTACCAGAGGCTGTGGGATTTTGCCTACGTGTCGGATAGCGCATATAAGCAGCTCATGGACCTCGCTCTGCCCGAGCCGTGGTCGTTTACCGATCGTGACGGCGGCCATGAGATTCTCAGCTGGTATCTCAACGGTACGTTTCTGCATCTGCTGGACGAGGGGAAGATTCGCTACGGACAGGATGCCCAGGGCAGGTTCGCGGTCTTCTGCACGGGTTTGGTCAACCGTAACTTCGAGGACATCTACTGCTTCTGTGAGCCGAACAGCAAGGCTAAAGCCGAATGGATCGTCAAGTCGTTCTGCACTAAGGGCTCGGGCAATGCTGGCAAGCGCCTTGTCCGCGCACTCGGCACCGACATGCCCCAGCGAGCCGTGTACTACCGAACCCTGACCGACGTCGTGTACGACGGCTCCTTCGAGCTCGTGCCGGACTTCGAGCATCTGATGCTGCGCTGGAACCGCGTCGAACCCTCCGCCCTGCGCGTGCTGTTCGCGGGTTCTGCTGAAGCGGCGCCCCTCATCGATGAGGCGGAGCGCGAATCCGATCCCAAGAAACGCCAGGAGCTCCTCGAGCCCTTGAAGGGAATCGTGGACGGCGACGAGCGCCTGCGCCGATCGCTGTGGCGGGCGCTGAGTGACGCGTGCGAGCTTGCGCAGACGCGGGCGCGCTACATGTTCTCCAGCGCCATCCCGTCGTGGAATCCGAAGCGCAGCAAGGGCGGCGAGGTCTTCTTCTGCCTGCCGCTGAGCTTTGTCGATGTCGACCGTGTGGACGCGGTGCTGGTAGCACGTAGGATCGAGGTCCAGCGCGACGGGGCGCCGTATTGCTACTACGAGGGCGAGACAATCTACTCGCTGCAGATGGCGTACGAGCACGCGCGGACTCTCCAACGCGTCGACGGTCTCATGGGGTGGATTGAGTCGGCCTTCCCGTCTGTGGCCGCTGAGGGCTCGATTACCCCGGCAGGCGGTGACTCGGCTTTCTCGAGTACGATCGCACCGTCTATGACGCCGCAGCTGGGCAACGATGATGAGCAAGACGACCCATCCTCGCGCTTGGCTCGCCTGGCGCCCGAGGATCCCGCGATGGGGACGTACGTGGTGCGGCCCGGCGACGTGATCGGCGTGGCACGTCGCAGCAGTGACCCTGCGCCCGATATCGTGCTGCCCTCGATACGTACATTCAAGTACGTGTCACAGCGGCACGGCACGTTCACGTGCGCCGGCGGCACCTGGAGCTATGAGCAGCACGATGTGAACGGCACCAAGGTGCGCCATCTCGACGGGTCTGTTCAAAAGCTGGCCAAAGGTTCCAAGACCGAGCTCGCCTCTGGCGACGAGCTGTCGTTCGCCGAGTCGGCGTGGATGAAGTTCATGGTGTAGCGCAGGTACCTTCGCATGTGAGCAGGGGAGAAGGACATGGGAGAGCATATCCGGTTGGAGTCCGTGTGGTATAACGCGCCGGTCGTCGGAAAGAACGGCTCGTCGTCCATCGATCCGCTGACCGCAAGCCGGATTGACGAGGGCGGCTACGCCACGATCTACCGCGTGCCGATCCAGCCCGGCCTGCCGGTCGGCGGCATCCTCAAGGTGTTCAAGCGCTTTCCGGAGCCGTACCGGGCAGGCGAGCGTCTCCGCCGCAAGGCGAAATGGGGCGCTCTATACGATGAGTACGATATGCTCTGCGCGCTCGACGGACTCGACGGCCACGTGCCGCAGGCCTACGCGTGCGGGTTCCTCGTGATCGACGACGGGGCTGGCGGCGTCACGTACAGCCCTGCCTTCCTTATGGAGGAGGTCGGCAGTCCCGCAGAGCGGCTCGATAAGGTATTGCAGAAACACCGCAGGCCGTTCGGAGCGGGGCAGGTCGCGACGTTCGGCCTGCGCATGCTGGACGTGCTCGACCTTCTTGCCGAGCAAGGGAAGGGGAAGAAGAGGGGGATCGCCCATGCCGACCTGTCGCCTTGGAACGTGTACGTGCGATGCTCCTCGGATGACGGGGTCTTCGATTGGGTCTACCTAATCGACTTCGGCCAGTCTAAGTATGCGGACGAGGACGTAACCCCTTCATTTGCGCCGGGCGTGCACCCGCGTATGGGCATGGTGGAGTACTGCGCCCCGGAGTCAATCCCCAAGTTCGCGCTGCGAGAGAGGGATTCGGAAGCCTGTCGCGAGCACGATGAGCTGTATGACCTGCGCAACGACCCAGAGGTCGATCTTTGGTCGCTCGGCGCCCTGATGTACCAGCTCGCGCTGCGCAAGGCGCCGAGGTATTCGGTGCAGTACGCCAAGCGCGGCGATGTTTCGGGCTTTTGGCGTGGAGAGGTGAAGCTCGATGACGACGATGCGTTTCGTGCACTGATCGAGGAGAAGCGCGATAGCCTGAGCCTCCCAGACTATATGAATGAGGAGCGCGAGTTGCTGCTTGGCCAGGCGATCGCGCTCTGCACCGCCTGGGATCCGCGCGACCGCGATCGCCTCCATATTCGTCGCCTGCTCACGCGGGTGGCGGAGGGTACGGATGACGAGCGTTTCCAGCAGATGACGTACGTGCCCGAAGTCACGCCGACGCTCGAGGATGGGGGCGGCTCCGAGCAGGGTGCCCGTGTCGAGTCGGGCGTCGTACTCGCCGGCGTGTACAAGCTGACCGGCCCCGATGGCACGCCGTTTTCGGACGCAGAGGCCGACCTGCTCCTCTTCGGCGACAGCAAGCAAACTGTAGACATTCGGGAATACCGTTACCGCGGCGTGACGTACGCTGCCGAACACGTGGGGCCGTGCTACGACATGAGCTGCGCTGGGTGGGGCGTGAAGGAGTGGCAAAGCGATTCTCCCTGGCAGAGTATCAAAATCGTCGACTTTTTGACCAAGGTTCGCCCTGCGAGGATGCGCGCGTGGTTTGCGGGGTGCAAAAACCTTACCGAGTTGCTGCACATCGACCGCCTGGACACCTCTGCGGTGACTGACATGCAGTTCATGTTCCACGATTGCTCGTCGCTCGAATACGTGGACGTGTTCGGGTTCGACACCTCGCAGGTCGAGCGCATGAACGCCATGTTCCACGGGTGCGCGGCGCTGCAGGGGATCAACGTGGGTGGCTTCGACACATCGAAGGTCATCTCCATGACCAGCATGTTCAATGGATGCTCGGCGCTCGTCGTGTTGGATGTTGGACGCTTCAAGACGGACAAGGTCCAGTCATTTGACTTCATGTTCAACGACTGCTCCTCGCTGCGACGGCTCGACGTCTCCGGCTTCAGGACGCCGCACGTCGAGTCGTTCAAGTCGATGTTCTGCGGCTGCTCCTCGCTGCGGGAGCTCGACGTCTCGGGCTTCGACACCTCGTCTGCCACGGACATGGGCTGGATGTTCTACGGCTGCGGCGGGCTCGAGGCGCTCGACGTCTCCGGCTTCAGGACTGGTTCCGTCGCCGACTTCCAGGCCATGTTCTGTAACTGCTCGTCGCTCGTCGAGCTCGACGTCTCCGGGTTCGACACCTCCTCGGCGACGAGGCTCAACCACATGTTCTACGGCTGCTCCGCGCTCGCCGCTCTCGACGTCTCTGGTTTCGATACGTCCTCGGTTACCGACATGGGCTACATGTTTGCTCGATGCCCATCGCTCCGGGCACTCGACGTCTCCGGCTTCATAACGTCCCACGTGGAGGCGTTTCTTGGAATGTTCTACAAGTGCACAGAGCTCGCGTTCCTCGACGTTTCCGGGCTTGACACCTCGAACGCAACCGATTTGCGGTACATGTTCGCGGATTGCTTATCGCTTGTGAACCTTAAGGGATGGCCGTTTTCCATTCCTGAGGGCACCGATCTCGCTCTCATGTTCGAAGACTGCCCCTTTTTCGAGGTGGTCGATCGTTCGTATGCCGATACCGCGGTCGATGCCGATTCTTACGCTAATGTGGGGCGCAATGATCCGTGTCCTTGCGGAAGTGGGAAGAAATTCAAGACCTGCCACGGAAGGAACCGTTAACGGCTGAGTCAGATACATTCATTGAGGTTGCGGTCGTCGCTTGCGGTCGCAGGTCGTCTCAGGGAAGGATCGCGCTATGGCCGAAGCACTCAAGACGTTCGTCAAGGCGTTTTGCAGGGAGTTCTCGGGCGTGCCCGAGTGCCAGGTGCTCGCCTCATATGACAACGCTGTTAAATCGAAGTACGACGCGAGCCGCGTCTACCGCTTGTCGCCCCAAGACGAGCTCGCTCGAGCACAGCGGAGCTTTTCAGCGACGTCGAGATACGCGTCGTTTGCGCATCTGGTTCGTGACCGCACGGCTCGCGGCTCGCGGGTAGCTAAGCTGTTGGACGAGAATGCGCGCGACGTCGCGCACGACCTCGAAGCGACGGGTCGAATCTTTTTGGATATCGACTTGTGGAAAGAGCTCAAGGCGAACTTCATCCGGACCGATGCGTTCCGCACGGCGTTCAGCGCGGCGCTCCAGGCCGATGGCCTCGCCTACGATTTGCCAGGCTTTTGGCAGGCCATTGATGACGAGACTGGACGGCTGGACATGGTGCTCGCCGATAACGTTGAGACCATCAAGGACGTGCAGCGCGGAGTGATCGCGGCGTGCGTGTACGCGAGCTTGGCTGGTGCGCGCGACAACCGTCAGGAGATGGGCTTTGCCTTGCGCGAGACGCCGGTGAGTGTCGGGGGGATCGCCCCTGTCGTTACAGATTCTGCGCTGCGGGAGGCCCAGCTGGTGCCCGTCGTGATGGCTGGCCCTGATCCGCTCGACTACTCAATACAGCTCGACGACGGCGCCCGAGCAGTGACGGTCTACCGCTTTTCGGAGACGCAGGGCGCGCGTATCGGTCGCGAGGATCGCGCATGGTGCGCTGACCGCGGGCGCTGCCCAGTCGTCACCCGTGCGGCGTACGCCTCGCGGCATCACTGCGAGATCACGTTCGATTGTGGGCGCTGGACAATTGCCGACGTGGGCACCGACGGGCGGGGCAGCAGGTACGGCACGCTGGTGACGCCGGCCGATCTTGAGGCGTTGCCGGTGCTGCTGCAGGGTGATAGCTGCGAATTGCACCATGGCGATCTTATCTGCATCTTTCCGCGCCGTGTGCTGTCTGGCGACTACTGTGCCGCCAACTTTTCATGGGCATCCCGCATGCGCGACGAGAACTATCGGTTCGAGGTGCTCGGGTAGACGCAGATGCACGGTTGCACAACGTGCGCGATTCGCACAGGGAGAATCGGGTCGTACGATCCGTCGAATCGAAAGGATACGACCATGCATAACCACGAAGACAAGCAACTGGGTGGTGTCGGGTTCGACCTGGGTGCCGGCTCGGGCTCCGAGATGAGCGCCGAGTCCCTTGCCCTGCCCGTTGACGAGCTATCTCATGGTGCGGCTTCCCAGGAAGCTCCGGTCGAACGCCATTCCGTCGAGGTCATCTCAGATATGCGGGATTTCATGCTCGTCGCGGCGTCCTCAAGCGAGCGCGGCGCCCGTTTGGGCAACGAGGACTGCGCTTGGTACGGGGACGACTGCGCTTGCTTGAGCGACGGGATTGGCGGCGCGCCGTTCGGCGACGTCATGTCCAGGTTGTGCTGCGGGGCGTTCGACAAGGCATGGAAATCGGCCCTCGATGCTGTCGGAGATGCGGCGGGTCGCTGGGCGCTCGGCGAGTGGTGCATGTATCAGGCGTTCGTCTCGGTAGATGCATTCGTGAGCAAGGTGTCCTCATGTTTGGGCGAGGGGTCCGGGGCAACCCTGGTCGCCGTGGCTGCGTGCGAGGGGGAGCTCGTGTTCGGCAGGATGGGCGATTCGACCGCCTACGTCCTGTGCGATGACGGTGGGCTTGAGCACGTATTCGGCAACGATCGGGGCCGCATCCGTGCGGGGGGCAATGCGCTTCGCGCCGCGATGGGATACCATGTGCTGCGAAACGGCGGCAACGCCCCCTTGCAGACAGCGAGCATGCCGATGCGGGAGGGTATGAAGATTCTTCTGTGCAGCGATGGCGTGTGGGATCAGCTGCCCACGGCGCGCATAGCAGAGCTGCTCTCCCTCGACGGTGAGCCGTGCACGGCATCGCGCAGCATCGTCCTCGAGGCGGCAGAGGCGGGCGGCGAACGGAGCGACAACGCGACGGCGGTCGTGATCGACGTGCGCCGCAGCGAGATGCCGAGCAGGCAGCAGACACCGTGGATCTCGACGTGGTGACAGCGCTGGTGCGGGGCTGCCAGGAGTTGTTGCGGGACAAGGTTGCGCAACGGGACGATTGGGCGATGGCACACTAGCCTCGACGACCGGCAGCCAACCAGAAAGGACGTCGCCATGAAGTACAGCAACAGCCGCCGCATCAACCGCGCCTATGCCTCCTCCGCCGCCAAGCTCGATGCCGTCGAGCGCAGGTTCGCCCGCTTGTTCGACGCCATCTCGTATGCTCATCCCATCATCAAGCTCCGCCTGTGGATTGCCGGCTTGAGCGGCGATTCGGTGGTCGCGCCCGCGCCGAGCGAGGTCATCGACGCGATTGTGTCCAAGGCGATGGGAGGGCTGGTCGACTGGGGCGGTGGCGTGACGGACATCCAGTGCCCCGACCGCTTCGAGATCCAGGTTCCCGTGTCCGCGTGGCGGATGTACTACGGGCACGGCACCGCGGAGATTTGCACGCGCATCGAGGGCGCGGTCCAGGCCAAGCTTCACCGCAAGCTCGGGTGCGACCTGTCGCCGCGCGTGACCATCTGCCCGACCATGGCGCTGCTCGACGACGAACTCATTGTGCAGTCCTTTTACTTCGATACGCTGGACGAGCAGGCGGATGTGCACGACGAAGCCGCTGGCGATGCGGCCGTGGCTGCCGGGAACGCGGCCGCGGGTGCCAACCCCGAGGGCGTCTTCAGCGGCAAGGCGGTCGTCGAGGACGTGGCAGAAGCGGGCGCCACGCCCGTGATCGGCACCGCGCCCGAACCCGGCACCGCAATCATGGCAGAGCGCGACGTCCTCGAGGCACCGTCCCTCACGCCCTGCCTCATGACGGAAGCGCTCGCTGGTACCTTGGCGTTCGGACGGAAGCGCTATCCGCTCCGTGACGGCATGACGGTCGGTGTCAAGCGCGGTGACGGCTCCGACCAGGCGGACATCATGCTGCCGTATTCCGAGGACTTCTACCTGGTGTCCCGCAGGCACGGGCGCCTTGCTTACGATACGGCGCAGGAGATATGGCGCTTCGAGCAGCTGGGTTCCAACGGCACCACGGTGGTGCGCGACGGGCGGATCGTGGCTACGCTCGAGCGGGGTGACTCCGTGGTGCTGCGCGACGGCGACGGCTTGCTGTTCGCCGGCGCGCGCCAGCAGGTCACCTTCTTACTATCCTCCGAAAGCCGCACGGTCTGCCTTGATGCGGCATAAAGCCCTTCGCGCCGCCTGGGCAGGGCATTCGTTCAGGCGGCGTTCCCGCCGAGCCTGCTTTTCGAGAAAGGGTAACCGATGACGAAGTCCTCTTTGGTATACGCGTCGATCTACGAGACGCAGCCGGCCACCGGCGAGGCGCTTGCCGAGGATTGCACCGCGCTGGTCGTGTTCGGCGCCACGCCGTGGGACTGCGCGCGTTCCAGCTATGCAGAGGGAAACGTGCTGTATCGGCTCAAGCTTCTCTCCGGTCCTTTCAAGGTTCCGGAAACGGGGTATCCGTCCATCGTTGAGCCCGCAAACGATCCCGAGATGCCCGATGCCAACACCGCGCGCTGGGCTCAGCCGTGGAGCGGCGTCGCGCGCGCCTTCGTCACGGCGCCCATTGCCCCGGTCAGCATGCGGGGCTGGTTTGCGGGTTGCCGGGAGCTGCAGAGCATCGAGGGTCTCTCGCTGGTCGATACGTCGCGCGTCACGAACATGGCGAACCTGTTCAGCGCGTGATCGTCGCTGCAGACGCTGGACGTCTCCCATTTCGACACATCACAGGTGACCGACATGAGCAACATGTTCAACGGGTGCGACGAGCTCATCGCAATCGATGTGTCGGGGTTCGACACCGCGCGCGTTCGCGATTTCACGTCGATGTTCGCGAGCTGCTCAAAGTTCACGTGGCTCGATGTTTCGGGATTCGATACCTCGTCTGCCGCTGCCATGGCGAACATGTTCAGCCAGTGCCGCAGGCTCAGGTCGCTCGACCTGTCGCGGTTCGAGACGGTCGGCGTGCGTCGCATGAGCGGGATGTTCTGGGGCTGCGCGGAGCTTGAATGGGTTGACCTGTCGGGCTTCGATACCTCCGCCGTGCGCGACTTCTTCCTCATGTTCGCCGACTGTAAGAGACTGACGAGCCTGGATCTATCCTCGTTCGACTTCTCGTCTGCTAAGAACCTGAATCTGATGTTCCGCGACTGCGCGAACCTGCGGCACCTGGCACTGCCCGAGGCGCCGATCCGTTGGGCGGACACGGTCAAGATGCGGGGCACCCTTGAGGGATGCGTCGCTTTGGACGAGGAATCGCGCGCTGCGGCGGCTCGTATAGGCCTCGAAGCATAGGTGGTGGCGCATAAGTTATCCACGTGGATAATTCGGCCAATAGTCGACCAAATCGCCCGGCAATTTCGGCCATGAAAAACAAAAAAGCTCGGAGGCCGTATGACCTCCGAGCTGTGCGTGCTTGGTCGCGGGGGCAGGATTTGAACCTACGACCTCCGGGTTATGAGCCCGGCGAGCTACCAGACTGCTCCACCCCGCAATGTCTGGTGCACCTCTGGTGCAAGAAAATATATTACGATGTGAGGGCTTTCGTTTCAAGAAGAATCTTAATTGTGTGCGCATTTCCACATTTCAGGGGATTTTGACGTGTGGACAGGCTGGTCTGTGGAGGAGCGACGGGCGGCGTCGCGCGTGAGCCGGCGTCGCTGGGTGCGTTTGCTGCTGCAAATATGGAGTTGTGCCGGACCAAGATTCGTCCAGCGCTGCATATCCGGAGTTACGACATGCCTGGGGCGGGTGCGCCGCCGCCCAACGTTGCAGATGAGGGGTTACGCGCCGTTCGATGTCGCAGATATGGAGTTATCCGCGCCCGGCGCTGCAAATATGGAGTTACCGGCCTCCGCAGGTGCCCTTTATTCCATATCTGCAGCGCTCGTTGCTCTTAACTCCATATCTGCAGCGCTCGTCATCTATAACTCCAAATATGCTGCGGGGGCATGCCCTCGATTCGGCGCGGCGCTGGGTGCGCCCGGACACGCCGCAGAGCCCGCCCCGTCCAGACGAGCGAGCCCAACGCCGCTGCGAGCCAGTTTATTCACCCCTCCCCAGTTTAGGAGATTGTCTGGTATTGATGTTTACATACCACGGGGGCCAATCCGGGCACCACTCGGCTGTTACAATGTGCCATCAGTGGGAAAAGGCTAGTCTTGCGGCGGTGCGCGCCTGGGCGGGCCGATGGCCATAGCTTTGCGGGTGAACGCGCCGCGTGCGTCTGGCCACGACCTGTGGTGCGCCGATTTCTGCGACGGCATCTTCCGCCTCATACGGTAATCATCGTTGCAAAGGAGCGCCCCCATGTGTGGAATCGTTGGCTACACCGGTTTCAGCCAAGCGAAAAACGTACTCATCGATGGCCTTAAACGGCTCGAATATCGCGGCTACGACTCGGCGGGCATCGCCCTCGAGCGGCAGTCTGCCTCCGCCACGGAGCTCGACGTGCATCGTCGCGTTGGGAAGGTGGCCGGGCTCGAGTCCGAGCTCGAGCACGTCGACACCGCGTCGACCTGCGGCATCGGTCATACTCGTTGGGCAACGCACGGCCGTCCGAGCGTTGCGAACGCACACCCGCACACGAGCTGCGACGGTCGGATCGCCGTCGTGCACAACGGTATCATCGAGAACTTCGCAGAGCTGCGCGAGGAACTTGAACGTCGCGGTCATCGCTTCACGAGCGATACCGACACCGAGGTTTTCGCCCATCTTATCGAGGAGGCTTACGAGGGCCGTCCCGCAGACCCGGCAACGGGCGAGCCCGCCCAGCCTGGCTCGCACGACCTTATGGTTGCGGTGCGCGAGGCAACAACGCATGTGGTGGGCGCGTACGGTCTCGCCGCGCTGTGCGCCGACGAGCCCGGCGTCATCGCTGTGGCTCGCAAGGACAGCCCCATCATCATCGGGCGCGGCGAGGACGGCAGCTACGTTGCCTCGGATGTCATCGCGGTCATCGACGCGACGCGCGATGTTGTGGTGCTTGAGGACGGCCAGTTCGCTCGCCTCACGCCGGAAGGAATCACCTACACCGATGCCGAGGGCACGGCGATCGAGCCGGCCATCACGCACATCGACTGGGACATCGACATGGCCGAAAAGGGCGGCTACCCCGATTTCATGCTCAAAGAGATTCACGAGCAGCCTCGCGTGGTGCGCGACACGCTGGTGGGCCGCATGGTCGGCGGAGAGCTGGATATCGACGAGCTCGGCCTTACCTACGAAGAGCTCAACCTTATCGACCGCGTGTACGTGATCGCATGCGGCACGAGCTACCATGCGGGCCTCATCGCTAAAAACCTCATCGAGATGTGGGCGCGAATCCCGTGCGAAGTGGAGGCGGCGAGCGAGTTCCGCTACCGCAACCCCATCATCACGCCCTCGACGCTGGTCGTTGCGGTGAGCCAGTCTGGCGAGACGGCCGACACGCTGGCGGCCATTCGCGATGCACGCATCAAAGGGGCCAAGGTGTTCGGCATCACCAATGTTGTGGGAAGCCCCGTGGCGCGCGAGAGCGACGGCGTCATCTACACCAAGGCCAATAAAGAGATCGCGGTAGCGTCTACCAAGAGCTTCATTGGCCAAGTGGTCTCCCTCACGCTGCTTTCCCTGCTGCTTGCGCAGGTAAAGGGCAAGCTCACGACGGGTCAGGTCCGCATGCTCTTCCGCGAGCTGGGCGACACGGCCGAGCAGATCCAATGGATTTTCGATACGCAGACCGAGGCGGTCCATGAGGCGGCGCTCGCCTGTAAAGACGCCCACTCCGCGCTGTTCGTGGGGCGCGGCATGGGTGCGGCCATCGCGCACGAGGGTGCGCTCAAGCTCAAAGAGATCAGCTACCTGCACGCCGAGGCATATGCGGCAGGGGAGATGAAGCACGGTCCCATCGCGCTTATCGACCCTGGTTTCCCCGTGATCGCGGTAACCACCAAGAGCCCCACCTACGATAAAACCGTGTCGAACCTCAAGGAATGCGAGGCGCGCGGGGCAAAGATCATCGTCGTGGCTACCGAGGGCGACGAGGACATCAAGCAGATTGCCGATCACGTGATCTACATTCCGCCGGTGCGCGATGCGTTTTGCCCCATTACGGCGACGGTGCCGCTCCAGCTCCTGGCGCGCGAGGTTGCCATCATGCGCGACTGCGATGTTGACCAGCCCCGCAACCTTGCCAAGAGCGTGACGGTGGAGTAGGGCGCAATGCAAGCCTGGCGATTGCCTAGCCCCTGATGCAGCATGGCGCTTGCGCGGCCCCTGGATGGACTCATCCGGGGGCCGTTTTGGGCTTCGCACCTAAAACATTTGATACATCAGAGCAAATCGCTGCGCCATTCATCAAGCAGCGCACGGTAGGATTCGGCGTAGGTGCTACCCTGTTGCCAGATAAGCGTGAAATCATGGTACGCGGTGCAATCGGCTGGTGTTAGGTCTACCAGCTCACCGCGGGAAAGCTCCTCGCTCACGGCTACGCGGTAGATGAACGTGATGCCCCGGCCCGCGCGAACGAACTCTTTGATAACGGGGATGCTTGCGACCTCGATAACCGAAGCGAAGTCGCCGAGCTCAAGCCCTTGAGCCGCTAGCATGCGTTCCAAGATTTCGCGCGTTCCCGAGCCTTTTTCGCGCACGATAATCGGATGCACGAGAAGGTCGGAGAGAGCGTGCGCGCTCTGGGCCTTGCGCGGAGAGGCTACTGCGACGTACGGTTCCGTAGAAAGCACGGAGCCGTCGAAGGAGCTGCGGTCGTACGGCCCCTCCACAAGCGCGAGGTCGAGCTCGCCCATTTCGAGCGAGGTGAGCAGATCGCGGGTATTTGCGCTCCTAAGATGCACGGTCTGCTTGGGATGGCGCTGCGCATGCTTGGCGAGCAGACGGGGTGCGACGTAGTCGGCGATGGTGCGGGTGCACCCTAGGCGAAGCGGAACAGCTGTGGCGCTATCGAGCCGACGAAGCTCATCGATGATACGCGCCTCGTCGTTTGCCATAACGGACAGTCTCCGGTAGAGAAGGTCTCCTGCGGGCGTGGAACGAATGGCGCGCCCGCGCGTCTCGAAGAGCCTGCAGCCAGCCCGGGCTTCCAGCTGCTTGATGTGCTGCGAGACCGCGGGCTGCGTGATATGGAGCTCCTCCGCGGCGCGCGTGAAGCTCCGCAGGCGGTAGGCAATGATGAAGGTATGCGCGCGGTAATCGAGCATGGCCGGGTCCTATACATAAAGAATTCTTATATAAGAATAAGTATAACGGTAGAAATAATTATAGACAGATCATCTACCATGGTGGCCGAACGTGCATGCCAGATTGAAGGGGAGCGTATGGATTTGGTCAAGGATGCGAGGCATATTTGGAAGGGCCTTCTGTTTTGCCTGGTTATTGCGGTGCCGGCATGGCTGCTGGGCAAACAGTTCGAGGTGATTGGCGGGCCGGTGTTCGCAATCCTCATAGGTATGGTGCTGGCGCTCGTTGTGCCCGGTTCGTCGGCAGCTCCGCTCGAGGCGGGCGTGAAGTTTACCTCGAAGAAAATTCTCCAATATGCGGTGATCCTTTTGGGCTTTGGCCTTAACCTGGCCCAGATTGCACAGGTTGGCGCCACGTCGCTCCCCATCATCATGAGCACTATTGCCACCTCGCTCATCATTTCCTTCGTGCTTTGCCGAGCACTTCGCATCCCGAGCAAGATCTCGACGCTTGTGGGCGTAGGCTCTTCCATTTGCGGGGGCTCTGCCATCGCAGCTACCGCTCCGGTTATCGACGCGGACGACGAGGAGATTGCGCAGGCCATTAGCGTGATTTTCTTGTTCAACGTGATCGCGGCGCTCGTGTTCCCCACGCTCGGCGGCATGCTCGGCCTTTCGAACGAAGGGTTCGGCCTCTTCGCGGGCACGGCGGTAAACGACACTTCGTCGGTGACGGCCGCCGCGGCGGCATGGGACGGCATGCATCCCGGTGCCAACACGCTCGATTCCGCCACGATCGTCAAGCTTACGCGCACGCTCGCTATCATCCCCATCACGCTGGCGCTTGCGTTTTGGCAGGTGCGGAAGGCCAGGCGCGCTGCCGCCGAGGGCCGTACCGAGGACGCACAGGCTGCGGGCAGCTTCGATCTTAAGAAGATCTTCCCGTTCTTCATCCTGTTCTTTGTGCTGGCAAGCATTATCACCACGGTGTTCGCGCTGCCCGCCGCGGTCACCGCGCCTATCAAAGAGCTGAGCAAGTTCTTTATCGTCATGGCCATGGCGGCGATCGGCTTCAACACGAACATCGTCAAGCTCGTTCGCACCGGCGGCAAACCCATCTTCATGGGGGCCTGCTGCTGGGTGGGCATCGCCGCGGTGAGCTTGGGCATGCAGCATCTTCTTGGTATCTGGTAAGGGCGCGCATAGCCCGGCGAAGACAAACCGTCAGCCTTACAGCGAAATGCTTCCTGACCTGCGCAAAGCAACTGGAAGGCGCCTCGCGGTTGCCTCAAATTTCAAAAAATGCAGCCCTCTGGTTGGTAGAATAGGAGCCAACGCACCCGTACTCTGATGGTGCCGGCAACGTATCAGCCGCTCCGTCGCATCCGGTCGCCCCTGGCCTGCGCGCGGAGCCACAACGAGAGGCACCGCCATGGGTTTCCGCGAAAATCTTCAACACCTCCGCGCTACGCGCAACATGACGCAAGAGCAGCTCGCCATGTTGCTGGGAGTTTCACGCCAAAGTGTGACCAAGTGGGAGGCCGCGAAAAGCTATCCAGAGATGGACAAGCTGCTTAAGATATGCCAGATCTTCGAATGCAGCTTGGATGATCTTGTAACGGGCGATGTGGCCGCTCTCGCGGGCAACGCGAGCTCGGTGAACGGGACGCAGGTGCCCGTTCCCGACGGGCCTCCGCAGGATATCTGCGGCTACGACGAGCACCAGCGCATGATGGCGTTCAAGGTTCCTACGGGCGTCGCCGCGATCCTTGTCATGTGCGGCATCGCGTTTCTCTTTGAGGGGAGCTTCTCCTTCATGGGCGGCGACGCCGACACGCTCATGATCGTGCTCATCTTGCTGGGCGTGCTCGTTGGCTTGGCGTTTACCGTGCCCGCAGGCATGGAGCATGCGGCGTTCATGAAGGCGCATCCCTATATTGAGGATTTCTATACGGAGGACGACCGCGCCTCCGCTCGGCGCGACCTGTCGCGCGCAATCGTCGCCGGGATTGCGGCCATCTTTGTGGGCGTGGCGTGCATCATGGTATTCGGCGAGCATCGCGATACCGAACTTCAGGGTCTCTGCCTGCTCATGTTGTTCGTCGCACTGGGTGTTTGGCTTATCGTGCGGTACGGCATGCTTTTCGGCCGTATGAACATCGCCGAATACAACAAGAGCGCGGCGGAAGAGCTCGAGATGGAAGACATCGTGAACGCTCAGGTAGAAGACGAGATCCGCGATGCCATGATCGCTCATAAGCGGTCCAACAAGAAGCTCGGCGCCATCTGCGGGGCCATCATGATTGCAGCGACGATTATTGGACTTGCCCTGCTCTTCATACCGGTGTTCTCCGCAGCCGATCCTTCAGATTTTGACCCGGTTGGCACGTCCGCCATGTGGTTTTGGGTGGCGTGGCCTGTGGGCGGTATGATTTGCGGAATCGTTGCGGTGCTGATGGAGGGCTTCTCTCGCGAGAAGTAGACGGGCTAGCGCAGCGCGCGTGCCCCCCTGGAGCGAGTTGCCCCAACTTATGGAGATGATGCATAGAGCGCCCGTCCACCCCGTATGCCAGACCGCCCACCAGATTGTATGCATGAGAAACCCTTACGACGGGTTTACTAAAAACAGACGGTTTTATCGGCCTGGCGCCCGGGAGGCGCCCGAAGCAAGGAGGATATCATGGGGCTCAAAGCTGAGGAGGCGCTCGACTTCGACTTCGAAGGGTTCCTTGGATACCTGCGCTCGAAGACCCGCGTATTCATGGATGTTGATGGTGACCAGTACTACATCACCCACACCGACGGATACTGGCGCGTGCAGGATTGTTCCAAGTTGAACGATAAGGGCCGTTTTACCGATTGCTCCGAGCTCGTGGCTACCATGCCGGAGATTATCGAGCTCCCGTGGCGTGATGGGAAAAGCATCCACGATCTGTTCCCGGGCGCAACGTTCTATGAGTCGATTCAAGAAGGTTGGGAGAAATAGTAGCTGGTAATGCTGACTATTCGGCTCGCGGCATCGCAGGAAGGCAGGCCGCAGAGCCACCCCGCTACGAGCCGCCGACGCATACCCCGAGCGTCGGCGGCTCTTTTGGTTTGAGGGTTGGACATGGTGCAAATTTGGCTAAAGATTGCCAACCTGGGGAGTTATTAAATCTCTTAGACGCGTATCGTTGACTTTAATCCGAAATCGGACTAAAATTCCGTGCATTGTGAACCCTTGGGCTTCGCGTTGGGTGGTCGATCGCGTGGGCCGCAGGCTTGCGGGCGCACGTCTGCTTGGAGTGGGCCAGCGTGTCTGCCTGCGGCTTGCGGGCCGGCGTTGTGTGCACGCGTGGCGCGGAGCCGGCGTACCTGCCCAACTGCTTTCGGGCATGAGGCCGCTCCCGATCTGCGGCGGGCCCCTGGGAAGCTGCCGAGCTGCGGCTTCCGGGCCGGCGCGGCGCCCTCGCGTGGAGCGGAGCCAGCATGCCCGCCTGCGGCTTTCGTGCTCGCGAGCGCATACCCGCGTGCGGAACGGAGCAGGCCCAGCCCGACGCCCGAAGGCTCGTAGACGTATGGAAAACAGCGAGAGGAGGCTTGTGCCATGGGAGATAGCCAGCATGTTAGCGAGCGGAGTTTTGCCGCGAGCTTGTCCGGCGTGGAGACGACCCCGCTTGCGCTCGACCTGCTCTACAACGAAGTCGACAAGCTCTATCACGCATATGCGCGCGGTTGCGGGCTCTCGGATTGCGCCTATTGGATGCTCTACGATATCGAGCGCGCTGGCGGCGAGCTGCCACTTGCCCGGCTCACAGAATCGTGGTCGTATAGCAAGCAGACCATCAATTCGGCCCTTAAGGTGCTGCAAGAGCGCGGCCTCATAGCGCTGACGTTCATGGAAGGCAGCCGCAAGAGTAAACTGGCGGCCTTCACCGAAGAGGGGCGCGCGTTTTCTGCCGAGCGCATCGTTCCTGCCATTCGCGCGGAGGAGCGTGCGTTCTCGTCGCTGACCGAGCAGGAGCGTTCCTTGTTGGTGCAGTTGGTGCGTCGCTATATCGATGCGCTTGAGCAGCAGATCTTGGCGTGCACCCCAGACGCCTGCGTTCCCACCTAGCGTCATGCGTTCCTAGGGCGCGCAGGCGCCATGACGCGGATGCATTTCAAGCGTCCGTTCCTTACTTGACCTCATGCTATTCCAAGGAAAAGGAGCCTTGTGTATGCGCACGTTGCTGCGTTTCCTCAAACCATATCGTCTACAAGTAGCGGGGGTGCTTGGAGCGCTCGCCCTTAACCTGCTGGGCGTGCTGCTGGTGCCCACGATCCTTGCCAACATGATCAACATCGGCGTCTCCTCGAGAGATTTCGATTACCTGGTTCAGCAAGGGCTTGTCATGCTCGTCGCGGCGCTTATCTCGGGCGGCGGAGCATTTGCAAACAACTACCTCTGCGCCGACCTTGCCACCAAGGTTGGCCGCGACATTCGCACCGCGGTCTACGACGCGTCGCTCGCGTTCTCGGGCGGCGACTTCGAGCAGTTTGGCACGGGCTCGATGATCACGCGCACGCTTGGCGACGTGAACGTCATTCAAACCGCGCTCAGCATGAGCATCCAGATGATTCTTCCCGTGCCGTTTGCGGCGGTAATCGGCGTGGTGCTGGCATGCAGCATCGACATGCAGATGGGCCTGTTGCTTGCCGGGTTCATCGCGGTCGTCGCGGTGATCGCTGTCGTGAGCGTGAAAAAGGCCGCCCGCATCTTCCAGCGCCTCCAGCGCTTCATCGACCGCATGAACGTGCGCCTGCGCGAAAGCATCACGGGCGTGCGCGTGATTCGCGCCTTTGGCAAGGAGTCGGCTGAGCGGGAAAGCCTCGACGATGCCTTCGGCACCTATGCGAGCAGTGCCATCAAGGTCAACTGGATTTTTGCCACGCTCGATTGCTCGGCGTTCTTCGTGATGAATCTGGCTGAGGTCTCGATTTTGTGGCTCGGCGGCAATCGCGTGGGCGCGCATGCTATGCAGATCGCTTCGATTTCTGCGTGCATCGAGTATGCGATGCTCATCCTGTTCTTCATCATGATGGCGCAGATTTGCATGCTCACCTTGCCGCGCGCTCTCGTGTGCCTGGAGCGTTGCCGCGAGGTTATCGAATGCGAACCGTCCATCAAGGACGCCGCGCCGCTGGAGGCCGCCGCGCATGACGGGGCTGGCGTGCCGGAGCGCTCCCTCGCTTCGTTCGAGGCACACGAGGCGGGCGCAGGAGCCGAGGCCTTGCCAAGCGGCCATGCCCGCACCGACAGGCCGGACGTGGTGGCGCATTTCGGTAACGTGTCGTTCCGTTTTGCCGATGCGAGCGAAGATACGCTACATCACCTCAACTTCTACCTGAGGCGCGGCACGACGACGGCGATCATCGGACAGACGGGCTCGGGCAAGTCGACCATTGCCAAGCTCATGCTGCGCTTCCATGACGTGACGGATGGCGAGCTGACCGTGTGCGGCAGCGACGTGCGCACCATCACCCAACAGGAGCTCCGCGACCACATCTCGTATGTGCCGCAGAAAGCTTGGCTCTTCAGCGGCACCATCGCGGACAACCTGCGCGACGGCAAGGCGGATGCTTCGGATGAAGAGCTGTGGCATGCGCTCGACGTGGCGCAGTCCGGCTTCGTGCGCGAGCTGCCCGACGGCCTCCAGAGCCGCGTGGCCCAGGGAGGAACCAATTTCTCGGGCGGTCAGCGCCAGCGCCTCTCCATCGCTCGTGCGCTCGTGCGCCCGGCCGACCTCTACATCTTCGACGATTCGTTCAGCGCGCTGGACTTCAAGACAGACGCGGCGCTGCGTCACGCGCTCCAGACGGAGGTTGCCGACGCCGCGGTGCTCATTATCGCGCAGCGCATCAACACGATTCTTACCGCCGACCAGATCATCGTGCTCAAAGACGGCTGCATCCAGGGCTTGGGCACGCACGAGGAGCTTATGCGCAGCTGTACGGCCTATCAGGAGATTGCGCGCTCGCAGCTGCGCGAGGAGGAGCTCGCAGAGCTGACGGGAGAGGGCCGCGAGCAGGTGCCCGCCGCAGATGGTGCAGCGATGAAGGGAGGTGAGTAGCCATGGTAGAGGAGAAGAACCTGACCAACAGCCAGGCGGCGCAGGGGAACGCGCCCGAGCCCACACGAGATGAGGAGCAAGAGCTTGAGGCGCCGCGCGATGCCTTTGGCGTGGTGCGCCGGCTTTGGAAGACGTCGCGCCGCGAGCACTGGCGCTTCGCCGTGGTGCTCGTCTGCGTTCTTTGCTACACCGTGGCGCAGATCGCCGCCCCCGCATACAGCGCGCATGTCATCGACTTGCTTTGGACCGAGATCCAGGCCAGCTTCGCCGAGGGCCGCGGCTTCACGATCGGCTGGGACACCGGCGGCCGCGAGATCCTTGTTTACCTGGGTATCTGGACGGCAGCCTGGGGGTTCTACACCATTCAGAGCTTCACCATGGCGAGCTTTGCGGAGCGCCTTAACCTCACGCTACGCCAAGAGCTCGCCCAGAAGCTCAACGTGCTGCCCCTCAAGTTCTACGACGCCAACAAGCCCGGCGACATCATGAGCCGCGCGACGAACGATCTTGACAAGGTTTCCGAGGTCATGCAGCGCGGGCTGCTCTCGATGATGGTCTCGGTTGGCTCGGTTATCGGCGCGATCATCATGATGCTGCGCTACAACTGGATTCTCACGGCGATCTTCGCAGTATTCGCAGCCGCCTCCATCCTCATGACGCGTGCCGTATCCAAGCGCACGCTGGTGCTTGCTTCCGAGCAGCAGCGCGCGGTTGGTCTGCTTACCGGCCACGTTGAAGAGGCGTACTCCGGGCGCATCGTCATCAAGGCGTTCAATCGCGAGCAGGCCAGTTCGGCGCGCATCCACGAGGCGGCGCAGGAACTCGCCAACGCCATGCGCAAGACGGATTTCATGACCAACGTGGTGGCGCCCATGGTGCGGTTCTTGGTGCGGCTCTCGCAGGTCATCCTAGCGCTCGTTGGTTGCGGCTTCCTCATGCGCGGCCAGCTCACCATCGGTCGCTTGCAGGCGTTCTTCCAGTACGTCAACACGGCGGCCGAGCCGCTCACCCAGTTCTCGCTCACGATGAACCAGCTGCAGAGCGCGCTGGCGGCGGTGGAGCGCGTCTACGATATTCTCGATGAGGAGGAGATTGAGCCCGACCCGAAGGTGCCTGCCGCCGTTCCGCAGCCCGTGCGGGGCCGTATCGCCTTCGAGCACGTTCGCTTTGGCTATAACCCAGAGCAGCCGCTCATGCACGACGTAAGCTTCGTAGCGGAGCCGGGCCAGAAGGTGGCCATCGTGGGTGCCACCGGCGCTGGAAAGACGACGCTCATCAACCTGCTTATGCGCTTCTACGAGATCGACGGCGGCCGCATCACGCTCGATGGGGTGGACACGCATGCTATGACGCGCGCCGACCTGCGCCGAAACTTCGGCATGGTGCTGCAGGATGCGTGGCTGCGCGAGGGCACGATTGCCGAGAACATCGCGTATGGCTGCCCCGGCGCCTCGCGCGAGGAGATTATCCAGGCGGCAAAGACCGCGCAGGTTGACTTCTTCGTGCGCACGATGCCGCATGGCTACGACACGCGGCTCGCTAACGACGCCGAGAGCATCAGCCAGGGCCAGCGCCAGCTGCTCACGATCGCGCGCGTACTGCTTGCCAATCCGGCGATTCTCATCTTGGATGAGGCGACCTCGAGTGTGGACACCCGCACGGAAAAAGCCATCGTGCAAGCCATGGAGGCGCTCACGCAGGGGCGCACGAGCTTCGTGATCGCGCACCGGCTTTCCACCATCGTGGATTCGGACCTCATCCTGGTGATGGATCACGGAACCATCATCGAGCAGGGCACGCACGAAGAGCTGCTCGCCGCCGGCGGCGCGTACGCGGAGCTCTACAACGCCCAGTTCGCGTAGGTTTTTCGACCCGGCCGGCCCGCCGTAGCACCCAACTTCGCCCCTCAAGCCTTCGGGCATGGCCCTAAGGCCTATGTCCTTGGCTTTCGGCGCGATCTTGGGCACTACAGCGGGCCGCTGCCGTGATAGCTAGGTGCATTCTCCTCTTTCGCGCGAATCTGGGGCACCTGGGGAGGCCGTTGCCGTGATAGCTGGGCGTGCTCCCTCCTCTTTCAGGGCAATCTGGGGCACTCTGGAAAGGCCGTTGCCGTGGTGGACGGCGGGCCGTTGCCGTGATAGGCGGCAATCTTCGGGCGGTATTTACGCAGTTAGACAGCGGATTTTCCCTGCAAGTGCAAAAAACCGCCCGAAGAAGGGCGCCCTCAGCGGGACGCTGCCGCCCCGTCGTTACAGATTGCTCGGATCTTCCCCGGTCATGGGGATGGGCTTGCCGGGCGCGCGCAGGCTCGTTAAGGCGGTGTAATCGCCGCCGGCGGTGGTGGGGCGCATCTCGCCCGGGGCGAACCAATCGAGCGCGCAGTCGATCCATGCGTTCCAGAACGGCCACTCGTGCCCGCCGATGCCCGGCTCCCAGTACGTCACGTCGAAGCCGGTGTCGCGCAGAAGTTTGACCACCTCGCGGTTGTTCTCGCACAGGTTGTCATGCAGGCCGCACGCCACGTAGAAGTTGGGTTTGGGCAGCTCGGGCTCACTTTCGAACCGCTCGGCCAGCGCCACGTAATCCTTTTCCGTGCCAATGACCGTGTCAAGGTCGCCGAAGAACCGCTCGTAGTACTTGCGCTTGCGCGGCGAGTGCGAGTCGACGGCGTCGAGGATGCGGTCGCGCATGAAAGCGCCCGAAAGCATGATGATGCTGCCGAAGCGGTCGGGTCGAAGCATGCCGTTAATGAGCGCCGTATACGCGCCGATGGAGATGCCGGCCAGCGCCGTGTCCTCGCGCTTGGCGGAGAGGGGGAAGAGCTGCCGCGTAATGGTGATGAGCTCTTCGCTGATGAACTTGCCGTGCCACTCGTTGATTTCGGGCTTATTGAGGTAGAGGCCGTCTTCGCCGGAAGGCATGATGAGCGCCACATCGCGAGCCTCGGCCGTCTCGACCACATGCGTCTTGTCGATCCAGTCGACGTCTTGGCCGAAGAGCCCGTGAAGCAGATAGACGGTCCGATACGGGCCGCGGCGCTTCTTGGCGCGCTTGTCGCCGTCCATCTTGTCGACGGGGATCACGGCGGTAAGCACAACGTTGCGCTTGAGGTACTCGGAGTAGAAATCGACGCGGAGCAGTGCCATCTCAATCTCCCTTCGTGCGGGCGTCGAGCCTAACGAGGCAGCCAGTCGAGCGCCTGGGGCAGCGCGGTGTTCCAGAAGGTCCAGTCGTGGCCGCCGGGCATCTCGCGCTGCTCAACTTCGATGCCGGTGCCTCGCAGGCGCTCGGCAAGCGCGCGATTGGGTTCGGCGAGCGGGTCATTCGACCCCCACGCCATGAAGACGCGCGGCCTGGGGCGGTCGCAATAGACCACGTCGGCGGCCAGACGGCGTGGGTCCTTGTCGCTATCGATGACCTGGGTTAGGTCGCCAAAGGTGGATTCCAGGAAGTTGCGGCTCAGGAAGAAGACGTCGTCGTTGATGAGGCGGTCGAAGTCTCCCAAGATCATGGCGGAGGAAAGAGCGATGATGCCGCCGAAGTTCTCGGCATACTTGAAGCCGTTCCGGAGCGCACCGTACGCCCCCATGGAGATGCCGCCGATGAACGTGTCCTCGCGGCGCCGCGAGATGGGGAACATGCGGCGGGCGGCTTCGACGAGCTCGAGCCCCACATAGCGACCGTAGTAGTTATGGGTTTCGGGATGGTCTAGGTAGAACGCGTTGTAGCCGGACGGCATGATGACCGCGAGGCCGCGTTCCTCGGCGAATGTGCGGATGCGCGTTTCGGACATGAAGTCCGTATGGTTGCCGGAGATGCCATGAAGCAGAAAGAGCGCTTTGAACGGCGGCTTCTCTGCGGGCATGGGCGTGCGGTCCCACGATGCGGGGTCTTGACGGCGCATATAGTCGAACCCCATGGCGTCGCCGGGGCAATCGGTGGGGAGAATAACGTCAAGCGTGGTGGTGCGCATGAGCGAGGTGGAGTAGAAATCTACGCTAAGGCGAGCCATGCAGCCTCCTCTTACGTGCTGGCTGCCCCGGTTTGCGGGGCGTGCTGACAACAAACTCGATATCGTCAGTATACTGCGCTCGGCCGCTTGCTTTTCGCGGATGGGCCATTTGGACAAACGTTCCGGCCAGCGGCTGGGCGCCTTCGACCGGCGCGGGGGTCGGGGCCCTTGGCCGGCGCTGCGGCCGCTGCCCTCGATCGGCGCGGGGGCCGGCGCGCTTTACCCGGCTTGTTCAGCCCCGCATGATATCCATGGTTTTGTCGATACTTTCGATGAGCAGGTCTGCTGGCGACAGGTCTTTTCTCATAACGGACGTGTCGATAAAGGGGCGACGCATGCAGAAGTCGATGGCCTGCCGGGCATGGGGCGAATCGAGAACCCTGGCGTATCCGCTGCTCATGAGGCAATCGGCGACATCGCCGGCAAGGTCATGGCGGCCCATGGCGAGAAGCGTTGCCAGAAGGCGCGTTGCCTCGTTGGGCGAAAGGCGGCCTGGAAGCGCGATGGTCCCACGGCTGAGGCACTCCGCCCAGCGAACGTTGGCGTGTCCTTGGGCGAGCACGCGAGCGCCTTCGGGCGTGAGCCGGGTTCCAAGGTCTACCAGCATCGCGCGCCCCAACATGACGGCGATCATCATGGCGCACGCCACAGCCGAGCCCGCTGTTCCAGGCTCGAGGAGTGCGAGCGCCGGTCCGAACAGGCACCAGAGGCAGGTGAACACCGTGATGGGCCAGCTAAAGACGATACGGTAGAGCGCCCCCGGCCGCCGCGTAAGCCCAAGCGCGACGAGGTCGTCTGCCATCAGAACGAGAAATGATCCAAGGGGGCGGTAGGCGTCGGAAGCGCGGCTATAGAGCTCTTCGAGGTTCGCGCGAGAGGCCTGGGGAGGCATGACGAGCCTGAGCGCGTCGGCGTCGTATTGCTGCTCGCTACCGGAGCGCGCCCGCGCGCGGTTGTCGGAGGCACTCGCGCCGCGCGCCTCCTGGCTTGGGCGCGTGAGCCAAAGGTGGGCGCCGAAGGCGTGAACGCGCTCGTCGCGCACGGCTTTTCGGCGTCGGCGGCGCCTGTGATTCTCGGCGACGACGGGTCCCTCTTCGCCGTCTTCCAACAAGGTCGATTCCGCATCCGCCGCTCCGCGGGGCGCCTTGTCCTCGAATCTGACCTCTCCGCGCCCAATCATGGCCACGACGGCACCGAGCGCCGTTTCGTAGGCGTTGCTCTCATTGCCCCTGCTTGTCTCGTCGTGGCATCGCAGCGCGCCAAGGAGCACGGGGTGCAGGTTGGGGGCGGTTGGCGTCGCATCGATGTCGGCTGGAAGCGGGACGGCGCGTGCTCGGGAGCGCCGGTCGGAAATGACGCAGAGGAGCAGGTAGGCCACGGGAACGCCCCACGCGATGGCAAGGCCGATAAGCATGGCGGCAAGTTGGGCGATTGAAGGGGTCATGGGCTGGGCTTCCTATTTAGCTTCTCAGATATCCCCCAGTGTAGGCCACGCTTCGCAGCAAGCTGGGCCTTTGGCGAAGTCCTTACCAAGCGCTTACGGCGTGCGGCGGAGGAGCGTTATATGCGCGCGCCAATAACAGAAAATCTTATATATAGAGACTTAGATTTATGAATAGAGAAGCTTAAGAGCGGAAACAATAGCCACGATAGAACAGACGCCGCTCCGTAGGGCGGCATGGTTCGCCGGCCAACAACAAGGTCGGGACGACGACGGGGCTGGATGGCTTGCCAGCCCGCTCCGAAGCCGACGCAACCCCGGCCCTGCGCCAAACCTGGCGAACCGCATGCAAGAGAGGTGATTCGCATGAGAATCGACAAGCTGGCAATGACATCGAGGGAGGCGCTCCAGGCGGCCATTGGCATCGCGGGCGACGCCGAGGCTGGCGCCGTCGAGCCCATCCATCTGCTTTCGGCGCTGCTCACGAGCGGCGAGCGCAACATCTCGGTCATCATCGAGCGCATCGGTGCCGATCCGGCGCAGCTCAGCCGCGCGACGCAGGAAGCCATCGACCGCGCCCCCAAGGTAACGGGCGATGGTGCCCAGGTCGGGCTTTCGCGCGACCTCGTGCGCGTGCTCGAGCGCGCTGAGAAGCACGCGGGCAAGATGGGCGATAGTTTCGTGGTAACCGAGCACCTGCTCATGGCCCTTGCCGAGGACAAGGGCGATGCAGGCCGTGTGCTCAACGACGCCGGCGTGACGCGCGAGCGCATCGAGGAGGTCTACCAGGAGCTTCGAGGCGACGATCGCGTTACCTCTGCTGAAGATAAGACGCAGTTCGAGGCGCTTGAGCAATATGGCCGCAACGTGTGCGACCTGGCGCGCGCCGGCAAGCTCGACCCGGTGATCGGTCGCAGCGAAGAGATCCGCCGCACCATCCAGGTGCTCAGTCGCCGCACCAAGAACAACCCCGTGCTCATCGGCGAGCCCGGCGTGGGCAAGACCGCCATCGTGGAGGGTATCGCTCAGCGCATCGTGGCCGGCGACGTGCCGAGCACCCTGCGCGACAAGGACCTCATCGAGCTCGACATGAGCGCGCTCGTGGCTGGTGCCAAGTATCGTGGCGAGTTCGAAGACCGCTTGAAGGCCGTGCTCAAGGAAGTCGAAAAATCCGAGGGCCGCGTAATCCTCTTCATCGACGAGCTTCACACCATCGTGGGCGCGGGTGCCACCGAGGGCTCCATGGACGCGGGCAACATCCTGAAGCCCGCGCTCGCCCGCGGCGACCTGCATGCCATCGGCGCGACGACGCTCGATGAGTATCGCAAGTACATCGAGAAGGATGCGGCGCTCGCCCGCCGCTTCCAGACCGTGTTCGTGGGCGAGCCGAGCGTGGAGGACACCATTTCCATCCTGCGCGGGCTCAAGGAGAAGTACGAGATCTTCCACGGCGTGCATATCGCGGATAACGCGCTTGTGGCGGCGGCGGACCTCTCGGACCGCTATATCGCCGACCGCTTCCTGCCCGACAAGGCTATCGACCTGGTAGACGAGGCGGCGAGCCGCCTTCGCATGGAGCTTGACTCCATGCCCGCCGAAATCGATGCGACGGAGCGCCAGCTCACCCAGATGCAGATCGAGGAACAAGCGCTCATGAAAGAGGCCGACGATGCCTCGAAGGAGCGCCTGCAGTCGCTTCGCCAGGAGATGGCCGAGGTCCAGGAAAAGCTCAACGTGCAGAAAGCGGGCTGGCTCAACCAAAAGAACGCCATCGACCGCGTCCAGGAGCTTAAGGGCAAGCTGGACGAGGCCCGCGGCGAGGAAGAGCGCGCTACGCGCGATGGCGACTTGGCGCGTGCGAGCGAGCTGCGCTATGCGGTGATTCCTGGCTTGGAGCACGACATGCAGGCTGCCGAAGCCGAGCTCGATGAGCAGAAGGAGCGCGGGGGTGGCCTTAACGAGCAGGTGACTTCCGACGAGATCGCCGAGGTGGTGAGCGCGTGGACCGGCGTGCCTGTGTCGAAGATGATGCAGGGCGAGCTCGAGAAGCTCTCCCATCTCGAGGAAGAGCTGCATAAGCGCGTGATCGGGCAGGATGAGGCCGTGCGGGCCGTGTCTGCCGCCGTGCGCCGCAGCCGCGCGGGCCTGTCCGACCCCGATCAACCCATCGGTAGCTTCTTCTTCCTCGGACCCACCGGCGTGGGCAAGACCGAGCTCGCCAAGGCGCTAGCCGAGTGCCTGTTCGACGACGAGCGCGCGCTTGTGCGCATCGATATGTCCGAGTACATGGAGAAGTTCTCGGTCCAGCGCCTCATCGGTGCCCCTCCGGGATACGTTGGATACGACGAGGGCGGCCAGCTTACCGAGGCCGTGCGTCGCCGCCCGTACAGCGTGATTCTGCTCGACGAGATGGAGAAGGCACACCCCGACGTGTTCAACGTGCTTCTGCAGGTGCTCGATGATGGCCGCCTGACCGACGGCCAAGGTCGCCAGGTGAGCTTTAAGAACACGATCATCATCATGACGTCCAACGTGGGCTCACAGGCAATCGCGGAACACGCGGGCACCGATGACGAGGCGCTCAAGCGCGAGGTCGATGAGGCCATGCGCGCTACCTTCCGCCCGGAGTTCCTCAACCGTATCGATGACATTGTGGTCTTCCATCCGCTGGGAATGGAGCAGATCGAGCAGATTGTCGACATCCAGCTGGCCCATGTGCGCGAGCGCCTGGCGAAGCAACGTATGGCTCTTGCGGTTACGCCGGCGGCGAAGCAGATGCTCGCGATGGGTGGTCTCGACCCGGTGTACGGTGCTCGCCCGCTCAAGCGCCTCATCCAAAACGAGGTGGTCGACTGCATCGCGCGTGCAATCATCGATGGCGTGGTGCACGAGGGCGATCAGGTGACCGTCGACGTGGACGCGGACAATTCGTTCTGCGTGGTTTCCGGCGAAGCTGGTCCTGCGGCAACCTATGAGGTGCCGGCGGAGTAAGGCCAGCGCTGGCGCATGCTGGGCTGTGCGAGGCGGTGAGCGCGGTGCGCTTGGGTATCGCGTGCCGCCCCCGCCGTCGCCAGCCTGGCCTCGTCTTTGTTCAAAGTGCGCCGTCTATGCCATTGGGTACAGAAAACGGTGTTTGTTGTATCCGTGTCGCGTTGCATTGCGCGGCACGGATACTTTTCTGGCTAAAAATGTCGATTTATGGCGATGGCTCGGTGCTCTCACGACGGTTTCGACGCCGCCTGCATTGGAGGCGCGTGCGAAGCGCTAGAAAAACCTGCGGATATGGTGGGTTACACGGATCAGCGCAGATTGTTTGTTGGCATTTGAGGAAAAGGCGCGGGCGGTGAGAGCAGAAAATCGACATTTTTAGCCAGAAACATGCGTCGCAGATAGCGATGGCCATGCGCGGGGGTTCGTCGTGGAGTGCATGATTCGTGCGAGAGCCCGACCGCGTTTGTGATAGCGTTGTTGCATGGAGTGCATCGTTGTTTCACATACTTCTGCCGTCCGCGGTGCGAGAGCTGAGCGCTGCTCATATGCTGCGGTTGCCTGGCATCCCTTAGATAAAAGGGAGCAGCGCCGGGTCCTTGCCTCTTGCGCTCCAAACAAGATTGCTATCGATTTTGAAGAGCTGGCCCGCAAGGGTTTCTGGCAGGGGGCCGAGGGCGAAGAGCTTCATATTTTGATGAGCGATCCATCTCATGTAAGCAGGAAGAGCGGGTTGCGCTGCCACGTGATTTCAAGGCCCTTGCCTGTGGGCGCCATCATGCGTGTTGGCGCTGGTCTCTATTGTTGTTCTCCCGCGTTCGCCACGCTTCTGTATTCCGAGGAGCGGTCGCTGCCTGAGGTCTACGCGCTTGTTATGGAGCTGCTGGGAATCTATTCGCTGCCTGCCGAAGCTACGCTGCCCATTGCATGGGGTGGCGTGTGGCCAGATTTTACCGATCGGCATAACGTGGAGCAGGAGCATTGTCGCTGCGAACCGGCAGTGACCATGCGCGAGCTGCGCGCCGTCGCTGCATGGGCAACCGGTAGGCGATACGCCACGTTTCGTCGTGCGGTTGAATATGCGCTCTCGGGTTCGGCCTCTCCTATGGAGACCGTTATGGCTGGCATGTTCTCTATTCCCATGCGTTGGGGCGGCTTCAATTTGCGGGCGCTTCCTCAGGGAGGAATACTTCTCAACCATCGAATCGACTTCTCTCCCCGGGCGGTTCGGATGGCATCGGGGATTCCGTACGCCGTGTGCGACTTGTACATTCCCGCCGCCGGGTCCGATCTTGAGTACAACGGCGGCTACCACGAGCAGGAATCGGTGCGCGTACGAGATGGCCAACGCAATAACGGCCTCAAGGGAATGGGGGTCAAGGTCCTCGTGATTAATCGCGACCAGATGATAGATATCGTTGCGCTTGAAGCTATTGCACAGTCGATCTATGACGACGCTAACCAACGTTTTCGCTATCAAGTGGCGGGGTATCGCGCGCGACAACTGGCGCTGCTCAACGGGTTGCGCGCCGGTATCGGTTTGCCGCCCGTGTGACGCGCTGGAATTCCGGTGCGTCGTGCCCGGGGCTCCATTTGCACGCTTCCTGCCCCTGTCTGCACTGACGAGTATCGGTTTGTATCTTGCGGTGCTCGATTTTGGCTAAAATTGTCGATTTCTGGCGATGGAAGATGGAAACTTGGACAGGATGGGAGTGACTCTCTCGCCATCTGCGTGATGATGGGACAGCTAACAGGCAGAATGCGAGCCTCCGACCCGACAAGAGGGGGCTAATGA